>CAYUME010000072.1:0-12551 GCA_964445475.1 uncultured Planctomycetia bacterium | reverse complement strand
GGCTTGACGCGATCTACAAGGCGGGCACGAAATGGGGGCTCTATCTGAGCGTGCCGTTTTTTCTGGTCGTCTGCTTCGCATCGGACGCGCTCCTGCACGTCGTCTTCGGGAGTCGGTATGGCGGGGGGGCGATTCCCCTCGTCATTCTGTCTGCCGGCCATCTCGTCCATGCGGGGGCCGGCGGGGCGGCCCTGATGCTGATCCAGACGGGGCGGCAGAAGCGGTGGTTCGCGCTCTCCGCGGGGGCCTTCGGGGCAAGCGTGGCCCTGAACGTGTGGTGGGTGTCTCGCTTCGGCATGACGGGCGCCTCGCTGGCGACGGCCACCGCCGTCGGCGGGCTTTTCCTTGCGGCCCTGATCGAGACGCGCCGGGTGCTGGGATTCTGGCCCTACGACCGGCGGTACCTGAAGGGGATCGCGGCTGCCGCCGTGGCCGTCGGCGGTCTCATCCTGCTGCGTGCGGCGCCCCCCCTGGATCCCGCCTGGCATTTGGCGGCGGTCGTGGTCCTGTCGTTCGGTCTCTTCGGGGGCGGCCTGCTCCTCTTCGGTCTCGATGCGGAAGACCGGGATTGGATCCGGCGGCTGCGCGGGCGTTTCCGCTGAAATTGCCCTCGCGAAAATCCCCCCTTGCCATATAATACCCCTCTTTCCCGGGCGTCCCGGGAGGGTTTCAGCCCGTTCGGCGGATTCGGGATCATGACGAAGATTCCCGTCGACGAGATCCGGTTCCACCCCGTTTCCTTCGGCGATCCCGCGGGACGGCTCTTCCGCTGGCAGGATGGGCTGTACCGGGCCATCGCCCCGGATCGGGCGTCGTTCTGTCGGGAGCTGTTCGATTCGGGCATGGTCCGCACCCTGTTCGAGCGGCGGTGGCTTGTGGAGACGGAGATCGCGCCCCTCGAGATGCCGGGATACGGACTCGTTCTCAAGCACCGTCGGATCCCGTTTGTCAGCTACGCGTTCGAGTGGTGTGCCGCGATGCTGAAGGAGGCGGCGCTTTGCGTGCTCGACCTAGAGCGCGAGCTGGCGCGCGCGCGGCTGACGCTGCAGGACGCGCACCCGTGGAACGTGCTCTTTGACGGTCCCCGCCCGGTCTACGTCGACTTCGGATCGATCGTTCCCCTGAATGCGGAGACGGTCTGGCGCGCCAGCAACGAGTTCTGCCAGTACTTCCTCTATCCGCTCCAGATGATGGCGCACGGGCACGGCCGCGTGGCCCGCTGGCTGCTCCATGACACGGACCACGGGATCCTGCCCGAGGAGTGCGCCGCCTTGACCGGCCGGCCCGCGGATCGCCCCACGCTCCGCCGCCTCAGCCTCGACGCCCTCGCGCTCCTGAAATCCCGGCTCCCGTTCCGGTTTCACGCCCCCCTCAAGGAGGGGACGGCGCGGGTGCGATCCATCGTGACCGAGCGTCTCCTGCCCGACCGATGGCGTCGCCATCTGGAGCACGCGCTCGAGGAGGTGTTCGACCGGCTGCGCGAGGAGGTGGAGCGTATCCCGACGGTCGAGCCCCGCACCGAGTGGTCGGAGTACTACCACGCCGCCTTTCCCTCCTTCGATCCCTCCCCCGCGTGGTCTGCAAAGCACCGGAGTGTCCGGCAGGTATTCGATGAGGCGCGCCCGGCCACGGTGCTGGACGTGGGGTGCAACCGGGGCTGGTACTCCCAGCTGGCCGCCCGATCCGGTGCTCGCGTCGTGGCCTTCGACACCGACGAGACCTGCGTGACGCGTCTGCACGCCGACGCGGCCGACGCGGCGCTTCCGATCCTTCCGTTGATCGGCGACATCCGGAATCCGGCGCCGGGTTACGGCCTGGACAACCAGTGGATAGCCCCCGCCACGGAGCGCCTCCGATGCGAGTGGGTCCTCGGCTTGGCCATCGTCCACCACCTGGCGTTCAAGATGCGATTGAGCCTGGACCAGATCGTGCAGGGGCTGTCGGCCTTCTCGAGCCGCGGGCTCCTGGTCGAGTTCATTCCGCCCGACGATCGCTATGTCAGCGAATGGCGTCCGGAGCGTCTTCCTGAGTACGCGCTGGATACCATGCGGGCCGCGCTCGAACGGCGCTATCGGGTTGTCCGTGTGATGCCCTCGGATCCCGAGCCCCGCGTCTTGCTCCGCTGTGAAAAGTGAGGCGCTCACCGCGCGGGGGTGTGGCTGCTCGACCGGCCCCGGCCCGGCCTCGCCACCCGATTCGCCCATGAGTGGATCCCCGTCCAATTGCGACGCCATCTCGGTGAACCGGGCGTTCTACGCGTCCCAATACGCCCGGGCGTGGAAAATCCGCCTGCAGTACGATCCGGTATCCAAGCACAAGCTCGCCCTGCGCGGTCTCCGGCGCCTCGGCGCGGCGCGCGAGGTGACGCGGGTTCTCGACATCGGCTTTGGTGCGGGCCTGACGCTGTTCGCGTTCGGCCCTTCCTGCGCCCTGTACGGCGTCGAACTGGCGCCGACCGCGGTCGAAGATGCCACCCGGCGCGCCCGGCGTCGCGGTGTGGGCGAGTACGGTTTCGTGACATACGACGGCGGAGGGGCCATCCCGTTTCCCGACGGCCGCTTCGACGTCGTGATTTGTTCCCATGTCCTGGAGCACGTGCCCGACGATCGGTTCCTGCTGTCCGAGATTCGGCGTCTGCTCCGGCCGGGGGGGGGCGCCCTCTTGAACGTGCCCATCAATGACTCGCACTACGCGGATCCGCATCATGTCCGCCGCTACACCCCGGCCGGTTTTCTCGGCCTCCTGAAGACGGCCGGCCTGGATGTGTGTCGGGCGGAGCCGGCCGACCGGATCTGGAACCTCTTCGGCTGGTTCTTTGAGCGTCGGATGCATCGTCGTCTCGGCCGGATCGGCTTCCTCCTGTCGGCGGTGGTGAACCTTTATTTTGCGGCGATCCCGGCCCCCCTGCTGGAGGTCCTGGACGGGCTGCTCGACGGGGTATTCCCGCCCCGTCAGTTCGTCGTCGCGGCGCGGCGGTCCGGGCGGTCGCCCGGCGCGGAGCACTCCCCCGGGGGTGGGGGCGGAGCCGTTCGAGAGGAAGGCTAATGCCCACGTGGATCCTTCGGTGTCCCGCCTGCGACGCGGACGGTTTCCGCCCGGCCTCCGTCGAGGCCCGCTTTCTAGGGCTCCCGGCAGGGTATGGGCTTGCGCGCTGCGAGCGGTGCGGGCTGATCTACCTCAATCCGCGCCCGACCTATCCGGAGTATGCCGCCTTCTACGCCGGCGAGTCCTTCTACGATCCCCGCCGCTACGATGCCCTCATGGAGGGTCAGCAGCGCTACTTCGACCGGAAATGGGCGGACCTCGAGTCCCGACTCGGGCGGAAAGGACGGGCGCTCGATATCGGTTGCGGTCCCGGGGGGTTTCTCGCTGCGGGGGCTCGTCGGGGCTGGACGGTGGCTGGGACGGAGATCTCGGATGCCGCACGGCGATTCGCGTGCGATCGGTACGGTCTGGCAATCCAGGCGGCGTCACCGGACGACGCGCTCCCGTTTCCCGACGCCCGATTTGATGCTGTCGCGTTGAATCACGTGTTGGAACACCTGGCCGATCCCGTGCGGTGTCTCTCCGAGTGCCGCCGGGTGCTGCGTCCCGGCGGCCTGCTGCTCGCGGAAGTCCCCTTCCAGTTGCATTCCCTCAAGGAGCTCCTGCGCGGCGCTGCGATGCGGGCGACGGGTAAGTGGGGTCGCGGCCGGTTCTACCGCGACAAGGATGTGCCCCTCCACCATGCCATCTACTTCTCTCCAGGAACCGTGCTGCTGGGGATCCGAAGGGCCGGCTTCCGGCCTCTCCGCGTACGGACGTTCCTTCCCGGAAACCGCTGCGCAAACACCGGATCCCCGTTGGGCGGGCGCTGGCTCACGGAGCTGGTCCACTATGCCGGAAGCTGCTTCCGGCGCGGGCCGATCGTCGAGGTACTCGCCGGCCAGGCCGCATTCCCGCCGGGAGGCGGGTCGCCGGCGCCCGGAACCGGACCCATCGCGACGCCCTTCCCATGAGCACGATCCTCTTCGTCCACAACGCCTACCGCCTCCGTGCCGGCGAGGACGCCGTGGCGGAGGCCCTCTGCGCCATCCTGGCGGCGCGCGGCCACCGGGTGATCCGACACGGCATTTCGAGCGCGGACGTGGCGCGGTTCCCGTTTCTCCGTCGCGCGGCCGCGGCCCTGCATGTCCCCTTCTCCGTCCCCGCCTACCGCGCGCTCCGCCGGCTGGCGGCTCGCGAGCGGCCCGACCTGGCCATCGTACAGAATGTCTTTCCCTTCCTCTCCCCCGCGGTCTACTATGCCCTCGCCCACCGCGGGGTGCCGGTCGTGCAGAACGTCTTCAACTACCGTTTCGTCTGCCCGGCCGGCACGCTCTACACGGGCGGGCGGGCCTGCGAGCGCTGCGTCGGGACCTGGACGGTCCCCTGCGTCGTGCACCGGTGCTACCGGGAGAGCCGGGCCTGGAGCGCCCTCTACGCCGCGATCGTCGGCCTGTACCGGCGCGCGGGCACCTTTGCCCGCATCCCGGCCCTTTTCGTCCTGGCGGCCGACGCCCTCCGCGGGCCGCTCGTCCGGGGCGGGCTGCCTGGCGACCGCATGGTCCGGATCCCGAACGCCTTCGATGCGAGACGGTACGAGCCGGGGAGTGGGGCCGGCCGCTATCTCCTCTATGTCGGGCGGCTGGATCCGGAAAAGGGCGTGCGCACGCTCGTGCGAGCCATGGCCGACGCCCCCGCCGAGACGCTCAAGATCGTCGGTCGCGGCACCGAGGAGGAGGCGCTCCGGCGGATGGCGGCGGCGGGGACGGGCCGTGTCGAGTTTCTCGGGCCGGTGTACGGCGAGGCCGTCGCGGTCCTCCTGCGGGACGCGCTCGCCGTCGTCGTCCCCTCGGAATGGCCGGAGGTCAGCCCGATGGTGGTCCTCCAGGCGCAGGCCCACGCCCGGCCGGTGATCGCGACGCGCGCCGGGGGACTGCCCGAGATGGTGGAAGACGGAAAGGACGGGCTGCTGGCGGAGCCCGGCAACGCCGGCTCCCTGGCCGCGGCGATCCGCCGGCTCGCCGCGGATCCCGCGCTGGCGGAGCGCCTCGGCCGTGCCGGACGCCGCCGCGTGGAGCGCGAGTACACCGCGGACCGTTACTACCAGCGCTTCCGGGATGCCGTACGCGGACATCTTCGGGACGATCTGCTCGCGTGACGGCACGCCGGGCGTCCGGGCGCCGTCGGATGCTGCCCCCGTTTTCCTCCTTGCAGAACTACCCGGAATCCGGTATGGAGTTTCAGGTTTTCGTGGCTCCAGACCGGAGAGCTTTCCGCGATGGCGTCACCTACCCGCGCATCCCGACCGGCGTCCGGCGGCCTTTGTCTAGTAACCGGAGGGTGTGGCTTCATCGGTCGCCATGTCGTCCGGCGGCTCCTGGCGGACGGGTGCCGTGTCCGTACCCTGGATCGCGTCGCGATCGGTCCCGGAGAGCCCGCGATTCCAACGGTCCACCAGATCCAGGGGGATCTCGGCGATCCGGCGTGTCTGAACCGGGCGCTCGACGGGGTCGACCAGGTCATCCATCTGGCCTGCTCGACCGTGCCCCGCACCTCCGAGGCCGATCCGGCGGGCGATGCGGCCGTCAATCTTGTCGGGACGCTCAACCTGCTGGCCCGGTGTGCGGCGGCGGGCGTCCATCGCCTCCTGCTGGCCTCGTCGGGCGGCACCGTCTATGGCCTGGCGGAGCGCACGCCGATCGACGAGCGTCATCCCACCCGCCCCTGCTCTGCCCACGGCGCGTTAAAGCTGGCCCTCGAGGGGTATGCGGGGGCCTTCCGGGCGTCCCGTGGCCTTGACACGGTCATCCTGCGCGTGGCCAATGCCTATGGCACGGGCCAGGACCCCACGCGCCCGCAGGGCATCGTGGCGATCTTTCTCGACCGCCTATTGCGCGACGAGCCGATCCGGCTGGAGGGCGACGGGGCGGCGATGCGGGATTTCGTGCATGTGGAGGACGTGGCCGACGCGTTCGCCCGCGCCCGGTGCGCCGATCTCCGGGATCGCATCTTCAACATCGGGACGGGACGAGGCGCGACCGTCCGGGAGGTGCTGGCGCGAATCGAGCGCGAGACGGGCCAGCAGGCCCGTATCGAGGTCTCCCCGGCGAATCCATGCGATGTGCCCGTCAACGTGCTAGACTGCAGCCGGGCCCGGGATCAGCTCGGATGGTCACCCGCGCTGGATTTGGCCGAGGGCATTCGTCGGACCGTCGCGGACCGGATCGGTCACGCTCCGCCGGCCCGACGGGACGGAACGTCGCGAGGGGCGGAATCCCCCGCCGGATGACGGGACAACGGCGCTTTTCCTATTTGGGGTGGACGGCAGGCGCCGGTTCGCTCGCCGTGACGGGGACCGTGTGCTACCTTCCTGTGGAATGCGATACCATGACAGCACGTCATCGACGGTGGTCGTGGAAGGTGAAATGCGCGGCGCTGCTGGTTTCCCTAGTGGTCACAGGCCTGCTGGTCGTGGCGGCGGATCGCGTGATTGGCCTTCTGGTCCCCTCCCCGGTGGAAATCATCTTCTCCGCGCGGACCCGCTACCATTACGCGACTCCCGAATTCAACTTCACCGCCCTCACCAATGCGTATGGGATCCGCGACCGGGAACTGGCCCGCATACGCGCGCCCGGCCCGCGCATTCTGGCGATCGGGGACTCCTTCACATACGGCTGGGGGGTCGACGTCGAGGACGCCTGGCCCCGGCAGTTGGAACGCCGGCTGAAGGAGGCGGGGATTCCCGGCGAGGTTTTGAATCTCGGCTGTCCCGGCGCCTCGCCGTACACCTATGCCCGGATCGCGGAGCGTGCTATCCCCGTCTTGATGCCCGATCTGGTGATCGTGGCCGTTCTCCAGGGGGAGGATCTTGCTCAGCTGCAGGTCCGAACCGAGCCGCGACTGGCGGGCGACGGCCGGTCGTCGCAGGGCTTTGCGGTCCGCAACCTGATTCCCAATCTTAACCGCCTGAGGCGGACCCACCGCGCCGTCTTGGACAAGAATGACGGTCCCCTCGCGAAGGAGTGGAGCGAACAGGCGCGGGGGATCGTCGCGAAGCTCACGCCCGTCCAGAGGTCCCGCTACGAGGCCATGGCGCCGCCGATCCGGGAGGCCTTCCTGAACGGCGCGCTGAATCCCTTTCTGGTCTTTCACGCGATCCGAGAGCCCGACCGGTTCCGGAGGACACTGGATCCGACGCGCCCGGAAACGCGGGCGCTCCTCGAGGATCTGGCGGCGCAGCTGGGTCGCATCCGGCGGGCGGCGGCGTGTCCGTCCCGGCTGTTGGTCGCCTCCGTTCCCTATCCCGTGTACATCTGGCGGACCGGACTGGAGAACCACCGGAAGATGGGATATGCGCTGGAGGAGGAGCTCCTCGCGACGGACGACGCGGATCGGGTGACCCGGATCGCCTGCCGGGAGGCCTCGATCCCCTTCTGCGAGGCGACCGCCCTCTTCCGGTCACGGGCGGGTACCACGGCTCTCTTCTTCGCGCTGGACGGTCATTTCAACGGCGCGGGGCATGCGCTCTTCGCGGAGGTTCTGGCGCCTGCGGTGGCCGGGGCGCTCCGACGACCGGACGGCGCCTGCGCCGGCGCGGCGCCGCGGTGATCCTTTCCGGGCCCGTTCACGTCCCGACGCGCGGGGCCTTCCGGTCTGATCGGGCCCCCGGCGTGGAGGCCGGGCGCGACGGGAAGTTGAGAGGGACGGGGGGCGACCGGGAATTCCGAGTGGGAGTAACGGCATCCGTGACGGCGATCCTGGGGATCTCGGCCTTCTATCATGACGCGGCAGCGACGCTCGTCGTTGACGGCGAGATCGTCGCCGCGGCGCAGGAGGAGCGATTCACCCGCGTCAAGTTCGACGCGCAGTTCCCCGCCCGGGCCATCGACTACTGCCTGAAGGAGGCCGGTCTCCGGCCGGAGGACCTGGACTGTGTCGGATTCTACGACAAGCCCCTCCTGAAATTCGAGCGGCTGCTGGAGACGTACCTCGCGACCGCCCCTCGGGGATTCCGGTCCTTCCTGCAGGCCGTGCCGCTCTGGCTGCGCACCAAGCTCCACCTGCCGCGCGTGATCCGCCGGGGGCTGGGGGGCGGCTATCGCCGTCAGATCGTGTTCGGGGCGCATCACGAGTCCCACGCCGCAAGCGCCTTCTTCCCCTCGCCCTTCGACGAGGCGGCCGTCCTCACGCTGGACGGCGTGGGCGAGTGGGCGACGGCCAGCTATGGGACGGGCCGGGGGAACCGCGTCACGCTGATGCGCGAGATGCATTTTCCTCATTCGCTGGGCCTGCTCTATTCGGCCTTCACGTATTACTGCGGATTCCGGGTCAACTCCGGTGAGTACAAGCTGATGGGGCTCGCGCCGTACGGCGAGCCGACCTACTACGATCTCATCCGAAACCGCCTGCTCGACATCAAACCGGACGGCTCGCTGCGGATGGACATGTCCTACTTCAATTACTGCGCCGGCCTGACGATGACGTCGGCGAAATTCCACCGGCTCCTCGGTGGTCCGCCCCGCCGGCCGGAGACGCCGCTGACCCAGCGGGACATGGATCTGGCGGCCTCGGTCCAGAAGGTCACGGAGGAGGTCGTCTTCCGTGCCGCCCAGCAGATCCAGGCCCACACGGGGATGAAACGCCTCTGTCTCGCCGGCGGCGTGGCGCTGAATTGTGTTGCGAACGGCCGGCTGCTTCGCGAGGGGCCGTTCGAGGAGATCTGGATTCAGCCCGCGGCGGGCGACGCGGGCGGCGCCCTCGGCGTGACCCTGCTGATCTGGCACCATCTGTTCGACCGCCCGCGGGTCCCCCACCCTTCCGACGCCCAGCGGGGCTCCCTGCTCGGGCCGCAGTACGGTGAGGCGCAGATCCGCGAGATCCTGGACGCCGAAGGGGCCCCCTACCACCATTTCGACGACGAGGAGGCCCTGTGCGACCACGTGGCGGACCTGCTCGCCGACGGACGGGTGGTCGGGTGGGTGCAGGGGCGTATGGAGTTCGGCCCGCGGGCCCTGGGAAGCCGGAGCATTCTCGGCGATGCCCGCAACCGTCGCATGCAGTCACTCATGAACGTAAAAACTAAGTTTCGCGAGTCGTTCCGCCCCTTTGCGCCTTCCGTGATAGAGGAACGGGCGAGCGAGTACTTCGACCTGCGGCCGAACCAGCGGAGCCCCTACATGCTGCTGGTCGCGGATGTGCGGCCGGACAAGCGGGTCCCGATCGACGAGGCGTCGCGTCATCTTCAGGGACTCGATAAGCTCAAGGTTTGCCGGTCGGTCTTGCCCGCGGTTACGCATGTAGACAACTCGGCGCGCCTCCAGACGGTGGACCGGGAGCGCCATGGGCGCTATTACCGCCTCCTGCGCGCCTTCGAGCGGAAGACCGGCTGTCCGGTCCTCATTAATACGAGCTTCAACGTCCGGGGCGAGCCGATCGTATGCACACCGAAAGATGCCTATCGCTGCTTTCTGGCGACGCATATTGACGCACTGGTGCTCGAACGATTTGTCCTGTACAAGGCGGAACAGCCGGTCGACCGGGCCCCGGACATCAGCCGCTACTTGGCCCAGTTCCCGCTGGATTGATTCCCGAGGAGATTCCCGGTCATGATCGACGTCAACTGGCGCCCGTCCCCGCGGGAGTTGCGTCAATTTGCCGCCATGGGGATCGCATTCTCCGGGCTCATGGCGAGCGTCGTCCTGTGGAAGGGGGGATCCCCGACGCTGGCCGGGACGATCGTGGGGGTGGGGTTCGTCCTCGGCTCTGCGGGGTGCGTCGTCCCTCCCCTCCTCCGACCCGTCTATGTGGTGCTTATGGCGCTCGCACTCCCCATCGGCTGGGTCGTCTCCCATGTGCTCCTGGCGCTTGTCTACTTCGGTTTGATGACGCCGTTGGGGCTGCTGCTGCGTCTGTTTGGCCACGATCCCCTCCGGCGCCGGTTCGATCCGGAGACCGACAGCTACTGGATTCCCCACGAGCCGACGCAGGATACGCAGAGGTATTTCAGGCAGTTTTGACGAGGGCTGACGCCATGGCCAAATCCACCCCTTCCGTCCCGGGATCGTCCGTTCCCGAGGAGCCGGCTCGTCCCGGGGGGGCTTCCGACTTCGAACGCCAACTGGATGTAGCCCCGCCGGGTTTCTTCCGGGAGTTCTGGGACTTTCTTCGCTACAACAAGAAATGGTGGCTTTTCCCGATCCTTCTCGTGCTCTTGCTTCTCGGCCTGCTCCTCATCCTGGGAGGAACGGGAGCGGCTCCCTTCATTTACACGCTCTTCTGAGGAAGTGCGGTATGGCATCGGGCGGCGCGACGTCTCGTTCGCGGTAGGTGTCGGGGCGGACGGATGCCGGACGGGCTCGGGGGCGTGAGCCTACGTCTTCTTGAACAGCGGCGAGCGCTGCTGGAATTGCGTGAGCCGGCGGCGCGCCTTCTCCAGACCGAGCCTCCCCGGCCCGCCCGCGTGACGGACCTTCTGGAGATGCGCCGCGGCGTCCTGCGGGCCGAGCGCCGTCACCCGCTCCTTCACCTTCCGGTAGGCGTCCCGGAAGGGGACGCCCTGCACCGACAGCTCGATCGCCTCCGCCGCCGCGAAGATCTCCGGCGTGCAGCCTGTCGCACAGAAGCTCTTGTGCACCTCCAGCCCCGGCACGATCCGCGCCATGATCGACACCGAGGCCAGCGTCCGCTCCGAGGCCCGGATGAAGGCCTCCTTCGTGTGCTGGAGGTCCCGGTGGTACCCCGAGATCAGATTGGCCACCGTCCCCTGGATCGCGACCCCGTTCGCGGCCACCGCCGCGGCATGCCCCCGGACCAGCTCCAGCACGTCGGGGTTCCGCTTCTGCGGCATGATCGAGCTGCCGGTGCAGAAGCGCTCCGGCAGCGTGATGAACTGCAGCTCGTCGAGGCTGTAGAAGATCAGGTCCGTCGCCATCCGGTTCAGGTCCATCATGATCTGGACGAACGCGGCGACGAGGAAGGCCTCGAACTTGCCCCGGCTGTTCTGGACGTAGAGGACGTTGTTCTGGACGCGGGCGAAGCCCATCGCCTTCGCGACGCCCTCGCGGTCGAGCGGGAGGGGGACGCCGTAGCCGGCGGCGCTGCCGAGCGGCGACTGGTCGACGAGCCGGTGGGCCGTCTCGAGGATCGCCAGGTCGTCGATCAGCGACTCCGCGAAGGCGCCGCCCCAGAGGCCGAGCGAGGAGGGCATCGCCTTGCGCGTGTGGGTGTAGCCGGGGAGGGCGACCTCCTTGTGCGTGTCCGCGAAGACGAGGAGCGCGCCGGCCAGGTCGGCCGTCGCCGACGCCACCGCCCGCAGGGCGTTCTTCTGGTAGAGGCGGAGCGCCGCGACGACCTGGTCGTTCCGGGAGCGCCCGGTGTGGATCTTCTTGCCGAGGTCGCCCAGCCGCTGGGTCAGGAAGAGCTCGATGGCCGTGTGGCAGTCCTCGTCCTCGGGGCGGATCTTGAACTTGCCGGCCGCGTCGAGAGTCCGGAGGTCACCGAGGGCGTCTTCGATCTTCCGCAGCTCCGCGGGCGTCAGGAGTCGGATCTTCGCCAGCCCCTTCGCGTGCGCGAGGCTCGCCTCGATGTCGAACGGGACGAGGGCCTGGTCGACGAGGTAATCGTCGCCCACGCAGAACCGCTCGACCGCCTGGTCGACCGTGTCCTTGACTTCCCAGAGTCTCATGGGGGCCTCGCTGCAGGGCCGGGTCCGCGACGGCGCGGCACGCGACGCATTGTAGGGGGCTCGGGTTCCCCGTTCAACTCAATCCGCGGGGGACCGCGAAGCCTTGCCCGCAGCATGCAGGAGATGGCGTGGCGGATGTCTGCCGCGCCGTCTCCTGCGAAGCGAGCACGGCCGGGGTGAGCGAAGCGAACCCCGGTTGTGCTCGCGGGCTACCCGATCGCGGCCAGGAACGCGCGTCCGCGGAACCGCTCCCGCAGCGCGCGCTTCAGGCCGGCGTGGGCGGGATCGGCGAGGCGCGGGTCCCGGTCCACCAGCGCGAAGGCCGTCCGGCGCGCCTCGTGGAGCGCCCGCAGGTCCCGGAAGAGGTCCGCCACCCGCAGCGCCGGCAGGCCGCTCTGGGCCGTCCCGAAGAACTCCCCCGGCCCGCGCAGCCGCAGGTCCTCCTCCGCGATCCGGAACCCGTCCGTCGTCTCCGTCAGCACCTCGATCCGCCGCCGCGCCTCCGGCGTCTCCGGCCGGCCGAAGAGGTAGCAGGTCGACTCCTCCGTCCCCCGCCCCACCCGGCCGCGCAGCTGGTGGAGCTGCGCCAGGCCGAAGCGCTCCGCGTGCTCGACCACCATGACCGTCGCGTTCGGGACGTCGACGCCGACCTCGACGACGAGCGTGGAGACGAGGGCGTCGATCCGGCCGGCCCGGAAGGCCTCCATGGCGGCCTCCTTCTCCTCCGCGGGCATCGCGCCGTGGACGAGGCCGATGCGGAGGCCGGCCAGCGGTCCCTCCGCCAGCTGCTTCGCCATGGCGGTGGCGGAGCGGAGGCCGCTGTCGCCCCGGGGGCGCCGGCGCC
>CAYUME010000071.1:0-12561 GCA_964445475.1 uncultured Planctomycetia bacterium | reverse complement strand
ATTCGCCCGGCTGGCACGTTATCTGCTGATACCGCCCCCGGACCCCATCCATCCGCCCGTTTGTCGGTTGCGATCACTCCGTCTCCGGGATCGCCTCAAGACAGGCCAAGCGGTCCCGCCCCCGCACGTAAAGCAACCCGTGCGACAGGATCGGTGCGGCCCAGGCGGGCTCCCGGAGGAGCGGGCCGACGTCCGGCGACTCGAGCACGACACGGGATACCTCCACGTATCGCTCCGGGTCGACCCGCACCAGCCGCAGCACGCCGTCCTCCCCCAGGCAGACGAAGTGCCCGTCGACGTGCAGCAACGAGCAGCGCGACAGGCCGGGCATGCGCCACCGCACCCGGCCGGTCTCGAGCTCGACGCACCGCAGCTCCGCCTCGGACCGGTGGCGCCCGCTCGATCCATACAGGAAGCCCCCGACGTGGATCGGCGTGCTCCAATGCGCCGCCATCGCGAGATCCCGCCCGGGCTCGTCCTTCCAGACAACCTCGCACCCGCCCGGCCTCACCCGGAGCAGCGCGCTGCCGATCCCGTAGCACTCGGAGATGAAGACGCGATCCCCGGCCACGACGGGGTTGGCGGCGTTCACGCTGTGAAGCATCCGGGCCCGCCAGGGGAATCGGAAGTCGACCTTCCCTGTCGCCGGCTCGAATCCCACGAGGCCGCCCCGGGCGAAGACGAAGCCCCACCGGCGCCCGCCGATCGTCGCGGTCACGGGGCTGGCGTAACTGGCCAGCTCGTCCGTGACCCGGTAGCGCTCCTCCCCCGTCCGCTTGTCGAAGGCCACGATCCCGCTGTCGAGGCCCCGGACGCCGCCCGTGCCGATGGACGGGCTGCCGGGAGGGCTGCCGCCGACCTGGGCGATCAGCAGGTCCCCCTCGACGACCGGGGCGCTGCCGGCGCCGAAGAAATTCTGGACGACGTGAAAATCCGACGCCGTATCCCGCTTCCAGACGAGGGCGCCGTCGACGACCCGAAGACAGTGCAGCATCCCCTCGGGCCCGAACCCGTAGACGCGATCGCCGTCGACGACCGGGCCGCAGCGCGGCCCGCCATCGTATCCGAAGAGATCGCGGTAGTCGGTCGGGTACTCGAACTGCCAGAGCTCCTCGCCGGTCTCGCTCTTCATACAGGCGAGGCGGGCGCGGTTCCCCTGGCGGTCGAAGTGGAAGAGCCGGCCGCGGGAGACGGAACCGATGGCGTACCCCTCGCCGACACGCCGGTGCCAGACGAGGCGGGGCCCCTGCGCGGGCCACGGGACGACCATTCCGCGCTCCGGGGAGTTGCCGTCCCGGTTCGGCCCCAAAAAGCCCGGCCAGTCGATGCCGGCCCTGCGGGCGCGAAGGTCGGGACTATCGACATCCGGGGGCGGCTTGGGCGCATCCTCTCCGCCGCCCGACCCCGGCCCGGCCCGGGCGGTCGGGCAGAAGACGACCGGAAGGAGTATGGCGGACAGGAACGCCCAGCGCACCCGTCGCTCCCGTGTCATGCGCACGGGGATCAGTATAGCGGGGGGGGAGGGGGACGGGCAAGGCCCAGGGTCCGGCTGCGGGCGTCGGGCCCGGGATCGGATGCCGGCGGGGGGGGACCCGGAACCGGACGGGCACGATCGGGCGCTGGACCCCACCGGAAACCGAGCCGGAACGCCACCCGGTCCGGAACCTGCAGGAGAAGGCACGCGGGCCTATCCCTGGCACCGGCGGATCAACCACGTCCACTGCTCATCGACCTGCGCCTGGACGTCGTCGAGGACAGGACGGTTCTCGGGTCGCTTGAGATGGCTGAACCGGCCCTGGGCCAGCATCCACTCGGAGACCGGGATATCCTGCTTGGGCTCGTAGTTCAGCTTGTAAACCCCCTTCTCGACCTCGTACAGGGGCCAGAAACGGGTCTCCACCCCCAGCCGGGCCATCTCCACGGCCTTCTGCGACGGAATACGCCAGCCGGGAATACAGGGACAGAGGATGTTCAGGAACGCGGGGCCATCCAGCTCGATGCCCTTCTTGAGCTTGTTCGAAAGGTCCACGGGATCGTGGACGCTCGCCTGCGCCACGTAGTCCAGATGATGCGCCACCATGATGCGGGTCAAATCCTTGCGCTTCTGGACCTTTCCCCACGAGGCCTTCCCGACGGGCGTCGTGGTGGTCGCGGCACCGACCGGCGTGGCGCTGCTCCGCTGAATGCCGGTATTCATGTAAGCGCCGTTGTCGTAGCAGATGTACAGCAGGTCATGCCCGCGCTCCATGGCGCCGCTCAAGGACTGGAGCCCGATGTCATAGGTGCCGCCGTCGCCCCCCATGGCCACGCACTTGATCTTCCTGTCGATCCGGCCCTTCTTTTTCAGGACCCGGTAGGCGGTTTCCACCCCGCTCATCATGGCCCCGGCATTCTCGAAGGCCGTGTGCGCCCACGGCACCTTCCAGGCCGAGTACGGGAAGATGCTCGAGGCCACTTCCAGGCAGCCCGTGGCCGAGCCCAGGACCAGCTCACAGTCCGTCACGCGCGTGAGCATGCGCGTCCAGATCGGGACCGTGCAGCCCGCACACATGCGGTGCCCGCCCGAGAAAGCGCCTTCCTTCTTCGCCAAGTCCTGTAGGGAGGGCATCAGGCGTCCCCTCGCACACCCAGCCAGTCGAAGACCTTGCCGACCTTTCCAGCCTGGAGATAGGCGTCACTTTCCGCGAAGAGGCCCGCGATGTCGTCCGGGAACAGATCCCGGCCGCCCAGGCCGAAGGTCCGGTTGTAGGTGAGCGGCGGCCCGTCCAGGTCGTAGAGTGCGTTCCGGATCTCGCCGAACAGCGGCCCGTAACCGCCCAGGCTCGTGGACCGGTCCAGCACCAGGACGATCCCCGCATGCCGAAGGGCCTCGCGGATCTCCGCGTACGGGAACGGCCTGAAGACGCGGACCTTCAGGAGCCCCACCTTTTCGCCCTGGTCCCGAAGCCGGTCGACGGCCTCCCGGATCTCGCCCGCGATGGAATTGATCGCCACGATGACGCGCTCGGCATCCTCGAGCCGATAGGCGTCGAACAGGCCGTACGAGCGGCCGAAGACGCGGCCGAACCGCCCGGAGACGTCCCGGATCACCTCCCCGGCCTTGTCCATGGCCTCCCGGTGTCCGCGCTTGTGCTCGATGTAATAGTCCTGCAGATCCAGCGCCCCCCAGGAGACCGGGTGATCCGTATCCAGGAGGGTGTTCCGGCCCTGGTATTCCCCGACAAACGCGCGCACCTTCGCGTCGTCTTCCAGCTGCATGGTCTCGAGGGCGTGCGAGATGATGAACCCATCCTGGCAGACCATCAGGGGCAGGCCGACATCCCGATGCTCGGCAATCACCGGGGCCATGATCATGTTGTCATACGCTTCCTGGTTGTTCTCCGCGTAGAGCTGGATCCAGCCCGCGTCCCGCGTGCCCATGGAATCGTTATGGTCGCAATGGATGTTGATCGCGCCGGCCAGGGCCCGGTTGACCAGGGCCAGGAGGATCGGCCGCCGCATGCTGGCCGCGATGTAGAGCATCTCCCACATGAGAGCCACGCCCTGGGACGACGTGGCGGTCATCACCCGGGCCCCGGCGAGGGACGCGCCGATGCAGGCCGACAGGGCGCTGTGCTCGCTCTCGACCGTGATCAGCTCCGTGTCGACGCAGCCGTCCGCCACGTACTTCGCGAAATCCTCGATCACCTGCGTGGACGGCGTGATAGGAAACGCGGCGATCACGTCCGGGTTGATCTGGCGCATGGCCTCGGCCACGGCCCCGTTCCCGGTCAACGCCTTCGTGCTGGGCATACTCGTCCCGTCAAGTTTGTTCCAGAACGTACGCGATGGCCACGTTCACACCCTTCTTGTTCACCGGACATTCGTGGGCGCAGAGACCGCATCCCTTGCAGTGGAAATAGTCGATGCGGCAGATCTCTTTCCGGTCCCGGCCCGCCGGGGTCTTGCCGTCCGCCAGCTGGATGGCCTCTTCCGGACAAAAGACCCAGCAGCGCAGGCAATGGACGCAGTGCTCCCGGCTCCACACCGGCCGATGGGCGCGCCAGGTGCCGGTCTCGTAATCCTTCGCATTGCCGCCCTCGACGACCACGCCGCCCGGGGGCAGGTCCTGCCATTTTTTCAGTGCGGGGTGGTCGCTCATGCCGTCCGGGTCTCCTCGCAGCCGCGCCGGATCGCCAGCAGGTTCTTATCCACCAGATCCGCGGACAACAGATGCTCGAACGCCTTGCCGGCTTCGGCCAGCAGGGTCTCCAGCGGAAGGAGGTCCGGAAAGACCCGGGCAAACGCGCCCATCATGGCCGAGTTCGGGATCTCGCGCCCGAACAGCTCCAGGGAGATCCGGTTCGCGGGCACGAGGTGCAGGGCCTGGCCGTTCAAGCCCAGCCCGTTCCTGACGGACGCTCCCGCCTTCTCGGTATTGACCACGAACACCGTGTCCGCGCCGACCCCCTTCATCAGGTCGGGCGTCCCGATCAAGGTCGGGTCCACAATCATGACCGCATCCGGCTCCAGCACCGGGATGTGGACACGGATCTTCGTGTCCGAAAACCGGTTGTAGGCCCGCAGCGGCGCGCCCCGGCGCTCCGGGCCATAATCCGGGAAGGCCGACACGCATCGGCCCGTGCCCTGGACCACTTCCGCCAGGGACTTGGCGCCGGTCACCGTGCCCTGTCCGCCGCGTCCGTGCCACCGGACCTCGAAATAGGACGCCATCCCAGCCGTCCTGAAATGGAGCCGCCCTCGCGAGAAACCCCGGCGCCAATTCGCAAGCGGTCCCCGCGGAAGCCCCCTCGGCGCTACAGCGCCGTGATCGCATAGACCTGGTCGATCAGCAGGCGCTGCCGCTTCAGCTTCTGCAGGATCGGGTCCAGCTGGTACGGGGAACCGCCCAGGAAATACGTCCAGCCCGTGGAGTCGTGAACCATCAGCTCGCAGGTCAGAAAGCGGCTCTCCCCGGCCACATCCTTCGGGGCCAGCATGCGATTCGTCTTGGCCACGACCGTCTTGCGCAGATTGTCGCCCAGGTACGGATGCTCCTCGACCTTCTTGACCTTGGACAGCCGGCCCAGGATCCGCTTGATCGCCTCCTTGTCGTCCTCGGTGCAGGTGAACGTGACGAGCACCGTGCCGCCGAACCCGGCCGAGGCATCCGAGCCGTGCCCCACCACCGAATCGATGGAGATGCCGCGATTCGAGAACGCCGAGGCGATGCTCGTCAGCGAGCCGGCCCGGTCATCCACCCACACGCGCACGAACCAGTGCTTTATCTTTCTGCTCACGGGGAAGGCCTCCTCTTCAATACGTAGCGACGCGGCTGCTCCCGGCCGCTCAAGACCCGCCAGGCCCCCCGGGCCATGGCCCCCATCTCGAGCGATTCCCGGTAGACGACCACCGGGCCCAGCGAGGCAATGCGCGCCCGGATGTCCCGGAGCAGCCGCGCACATCGCACCATGCCGCCGGTCAGGACGACCGCCTCCATCCCCTGCCCCACGGCCACCGCCATGGCACCGATCTCCTTGGCGATCTGGTAGGCCATGGCGTCCATCACGCGCGCCGCGCGCTGGTCGCCCCGCAGCACGCGCTGCTCGATCTTCTCCAGGCGGTCCTCGCCCAGGTAGGACATCAGCCCGCCCTTCTTGGTCAGCTCCGCCAGGAGCTCCGCCTTGGTCAGCCCCTTGTCGTAACAGAGGTCCAGGACCTCCTTCAGGGGCAGGGTTCCGGTCCGCTGCGGCGTGAACGGGCCCCCGCCCAGCAGCGCGATGTTGTTGTCGATCATGCGCCCGCGCCGGATGGCCGCAATCGTGATGCCGCCGCCCAGATGTCCCACCACGAGGTTCACGCAGCCCGGGTCCCGCCGGTTGTCCTCTGCATACTGCCGCACGGCCGCCTTGACGCTCAGGGCATGCGCCGTGCTCCTTCGCGTGATCCCGGCATACCCGGAGAGCTCCGCCTCCGGGCAGAACTCATCCACCCCCACCGGGTCCACGGCATAGGCCGGCAGGGCCAGGCGGCGCGCATAGGCCGCCGCCATGGGGATGCCCAGGTTGGACGCATGGTCCATCTCCGCACAGGTCGTGACGCCCTCGACGATATCGCGCTGGACCCGCACCGTGCCCCGCACCACCTTCGCGACCGCATAGGTCCCGCCGCGCAGCTTGCCGTCCGGCCGTCTCAGGAATCCGCCGCGCCCCACCACGGCGTCCAGGCCGCGCACCCGGTGCCTGCGGAGGAACGCATCGACCGTCGCGATCCGTCGCTCCACCTCGGCCGAGACGTTCTCCTTCAGCAGGCCGCCGGGAGCATGCGCGATCTCCTGCTCGTGCAGGCAGGTGCCGTTCCTGAAAACCGCCACCTTGGTGGAGGTCGACCCCGGATTCAAGGTCAGGATCGTGTAGCGCCTCTCGTTCGCGACCGGTGCCGGCGCACTCCGCTTCGTGCGCTGGGCGCGCTCCGCGTACACGCAGCACATCGCGATCGAATCCAGCTTGGTCTCCACCGGGTCCGAGCGCGACAGGATGGCGTAAGGGACCCGGACCCCGGCCGTGATGCCGGCCATGGAGGCCAGCCCGTATTTCGCCAGGGCCATGATCGTCTTGTACACCGCGTTGGCCGTATCAATGCCCGGACAGACGAGAATATCCGCCCGGCCGGCCACGTCCCGCGCATGCTTCACGTCGGGCAGGCCCTTGCAGGCCACCGACTCCCTGTCCGTCGCCAGGTCGAACGAGAGGGGGCCGCACACGTAGAGGTCCTCCCAGTCGCGGCTCGCCAGCTCGGCGGCCAGCACCGAGGACTGCAGGGACGGGATCACCTTTTCGTTCGCGGAAAGCAGGGCCACGCGCGGCTTCCGGATGCCGGTAATGACCCGCGCGATATCGGCCGCGTTCTCGATCAGATCGATCAGGCGCCCGTACGTGCACTCGGTGGTGACGCCGGGGTCGGTGATGAACATCGGGCGGTCGCCCGCGATGGGCGCCGCATTGAACAGGGTCACCAGCCCCATGGTATTCCGCACGCGGAGCTTGAGAATGGCGCGGTTGAGGATGGGAGTGGAGATATCGCCCTTGAGGATGATGTCGGCCTGGCCCGCCTGGACGAGAGCGACCGTCTTGGCGGCCGTCTCCTCGTCGGATGCCGTCCCGTAGATGTGCCGGTCCGACACCCGGATGCCGACCCTCCTCGTCGCCTCGGCAATGCGCGCGGCATTCCCGACCAGCAGGCAGTCCCGGATGAGGCCGTGATCGCCCGCCGACTCGACCAGCCGAAGATCCTCTTCCCGGTGGCCGCCGGGGATCACGACCGTCTTCGGGGGCATCCGCCCGGCCAGGTCCACGAGGTCATTGACGCCGACAACCGCCGGAGGCTTGGCGTCGTTCCGGTTCCGGGCTGGCGTCACCACGCTCCGTCTCCCCTGGGCTCCTGGACGGAAAGGCCGCGTTCCGGGTTGAAGCCCCGCTCCGCAGGCCGCCGCTGCCGTGGCGACCGCGCTGGCATCTACCTCGCCGCCTGGAGGTCACGGTACAGCTGGAACGCGTCGTCCGGCTTGGCCTTGTCGTGAACAATCGAGCGCACGGCCTTGATCATGGCAATCGGGTCTTCCGCCTGGAAGATGTTCCGGCCCATGTCCACGCCCATCGCGCCCTGGTCCACGGCCCGGTAGGCCATCTTGAGCGCATCGAGCTCCGGGAGCTTCTTCCCGCCGGCGATCACGATCGGGACCGGGCAGGCCGCCGTCACCTTCTCGAAGCCGTCTTCGCAGAAGTAGGTCTTCACGACCTGGGCCCCG
Organism: uncultured Planctomycetia bacterium; assembly: GCA_964445475.1. GTDB lineage: Bacteria > Planctomycetota > MHYJ01 > CAYUME01 > CAYUME01 > CAYUME01. The sequence goes on along the minus strand of CAYUME010000071.1, from coordinate 4,775 downwards.
TTCTCGGCGATCACGCGCGCGCCCAGCGCCAGATAACGCGCGTCGCGGGTGAGCTCCTTGCCGACGGCGTTCACGCCGAGGGTCGGGATGCCGTAGCGCAGGCCGGTCTCGATCATCTTGCACAGGTTCCGGATGGTCAGCGCCTCGAACTTCCCGCCGATCGCGCACATGACGGCCATCATCGTGGCGTTCAGGCGGATCGCATCCTCGATCTCCACGCCCACGCATTCGTCGTTGAGCTCCGTCAGGACCGTGGAGCCGGCCGAGCAGCGCAGGGAGATCGGCTTGTTGAACCGCGGAGGCACCAGGGTGCGCAGGATGCCGCGGGAGCACATCAGGCAGTCCGCGTGCTCCAGGAGCGGCACGATGGTCAGATCGATCCGCTCCAGGCCCGAGGTCGGCCCCATGATGTAGCCATGATCGAAGGCCAGCATCACCGTCCTGCCGGACTTCGGGTTGAAGACGCGCGACAGGCGATCCTTCATGCCCCAGTCGTAGTTGTTCGCGCCCTTGAGCCCGTAGACCTCGTTCTGCTGCGGCGTGTCCACCCCGTAATCCTTCGCGTCCTTATTGCCTTGTGCGTCCGGCATGCTCCCGCCCTTTCAATAGTCCCGCGGACACGCTCGTCAGGAAAAGGGTCCCGGATTCACCTATCCCATAGCCGTTCTCCGGCGTTTTCGCCCGTCCGATTGCGCCGCATCGCGGACACAGATCGGGACAGGCAAGGGCAGGACCTGGATGGCGTGGCGTTGAGCCTGGAAACGGGACCGGGGTCCGGGAATGGAGACGGACAAGCCGTTAAGACCCATGCAGCCCAAGGGAAGCCGAGTCGGAAACCTACGCGCCGGAAAAGGTTACTACTTTGCCGGGACGAAATCAAGGCCCACCTGCGGAGCGGGCCTCCGACGAGCCGGGACACCACGACCCGTCACCGTCCCCCCTCGGCCCGGCCCGGGCAGCCACCCAGAAAGCGCGCGCGACAGAAGCGACGCTCCCCGCCCCCGAGGGGCGGGGCTTCCGGGCGGAGGCGGGATGAAGGGAGCGGGCCCGCCGACCTCTCCCCATCCCTGACGCCTTTCCGCACAACAAACACCGTCAGGAGAGAAGATTCGATGACTAAACCAGGCGAATAGGACAATAGGAACTCATCCGAAGCAGGCCGCGTCCACCTCACGGACACCCGTTTCGGCCCCTTGCCGTGCGCGGATCGCCCGACCGGCTCCGCATCCGCGGTGCGGCCGGACACATCGGATGGAGGCGGAAGACATGCATTCTTCACGTCGTCGCGCCTACTGGCCGTTGGCCCTGCTCGGCTGCGCCGTGCTGCTGGATCCCGGGGCCGCGCAGGCCGAGATCGTGAACATCCTCTTCGACACGGACATGGGCGGCGACTGCGACGACGTGGGCGCCCTCTTCGTCCTGCACGGGGCGGTCGAGCGCGGCGAGGCGACGCTGCTCGCCACGATGGGGTGCGTCTCCTCGGACGCGATCGCGCCGGCCCTGGATGCGATCAACACCTGGTTCGGGCGTCCCGAGATCCCCGTGGGGACGCTGAAGGATCCCGGGTTCCTCCCCGGCCCCCATTACACCGCCGAGATCGCCCGACGGTTCCCGCACCGGTTTCCCACCGGCCTGGAGTACCCGGACGCCGTGACGCTCTACCGCCAGATCCTCGCGAAGCAGCCCGACGGCAGCGTGGTCGTGGTCGCGGTCGGTCCGCTGCGCAATATCGCCAACCTGTTAAAGTCCCGCCCGGACGCAGCCAGCCCCCTGGACGGCCGGGCGCTCGTCGCGAAAAAGGTGCAGCGACTCGACGTCATGGGCGGGACCTACCCCCCTTTCGCCAACACGAAGGACGCGGAGTGGAACTTCGCCCAGGACCCGGCCGCGGCGGCGCTGGTCTGCTCGACCTGGCCGACACCGGTGCTCTTCAACGGGGAGGGCGGCTCGACCTGCTCCGGCCGCCGCGTCACCTACGAGATGCCCGAGCACAACCCGCTGAACCTGGCCTACGCCCTCTACCCGGGGGTGGGCTTCGCCGGCGACCGGCTGAGCTGGGATCCCGTCTCCTGCCTGGTGACCGTCCGCGGCGCCGCGCCGTGGTACAAGGTCGTCGGCGGCGGCGTCAACGTCGCGGAGCCCGCCAAGGGGATCAACACCTGGCAGGCCGGGGAGGACCGCGGCCACGCCTACCTGGTCCTGCAGTCGCCCAAGCCCGAGATCGAGAAGGCGCTGGAGGACCTGATGGTGGCCGGGCGGGGGCGGCCGGCGAGCCTGGCGTTCAACACGGCCTCTTACGCCCAGGCCGGCATGTGCCAGATCAGCGCCCGCGGCGCGGCGGACGCCGGCACGTCCCCGATCAAGGCGTTCGACGGGGATGAGAAGACCGCCTGGCAGGACAAGGCCGCTTCAACCTGGATCCAGTGCCAGCATGCCGACGGCCGGAGATACCGGGTCAGCTCGTACGCGGTCGTCTGCCGGGACCCGCAGCGCCTGCCGCGCACCCTGGAGCTCTCCGGGTCCAATGACGGCGGGGCCACCTGGTCCCCCCTGGATGTCCAGAAGGACCCGGGGTTCACCGATCAGGCGCCGCGACGCGAGTTCTCTGTCGCCAGGCCGGCCACGTGGAACCTCTACCGGATCGGCGTGACGGCGGCCAGCGAGAGCGAAGGCCTGTCGATCACCACGATCGAGCTGAACGAGGCGATCGCCTGCAAGCCGAAGGTCGCGGTCGCCGCCGTGGCCGTCGACCCGAAGACGGTCACCCTGACCGCCTGCGGCCGGGCGACGCTCAACGCGACGATCGCGCCCGCGGACTCCTTCGAGCGGGACGTCGCCTGGACCAGCAGCGATCCGTCCGTGGCCGAGGTGCGGCGGATCGGCGAGCAGATCGCCGTGGTGGCCGCCCGGAAGGCCGGCACGTGCACGATCACGGCGTCCGTCGGCGGCGCGAAGCAGGCGTGCGCGGTGACGGTGACGCCGTCGACGCTGCCGCCCGGCTGGAGCTTCGACGAGCTCCAGGCGCCGCCCATCCCCGGCTCCGTCGGCGTGAACAAGGACACCTTCACCCTCACGGGATGCGGCCATGCGATGACCTCGTGGTGGCAGCGGGTCCGGGACCAGGGGGTCTTCGCGAGCCGGGCCGTGACGGGTGACGTGGAGGTCTCCGCCCGCCTGGCGAGCCTGGCCCCGAACGTCGGCGGCCCCGCGTTCCCGTGGGACAGCCGCCCGCCGACCGCCGCCGGCCTGATGATCCGGGAATCGCTCGCCCCGGCGTGCGGCCGCTACGTGCTGGTCCAGGTGGAGGCGTCCGGCGCCCTCGTCTGCCGGTGGCGGGACAAGACCGGCGACCAGGACGACAACCAGAAGAAGGAGATCGGCAAGGTGACCCTGCCGATCCACCTCAAGCTCGCCCGGGCGGGCCCGTCGGTCCAGGTGTGGACCTCGACGGACGGCCAGGCCTGGGGCGAGCCGCGGATGACCCATGCCGCGGCGTTCGACGCGAAGAGCCGGATCGGCCTCTTCGTCTGTTCCGGCAACACCTTTGCGACGACGACGGCCGTCTTCGAGTCGGTCCGGGCGAACCGGTGAACCGGGTTCGGCCGACACGGCGACGCCACGCGCACCAGAGCCTCCCCCCGCCGCCCGGGGGACGTCATCGGAAAGCCGGCCGGCCTATTCCCTCAAACCTTTCAGGTCGACCTCGACGCGCGCGTTTTCCCGGAGGACCTGCTCCATCGTCAGCCGCGTCCGGCGCGCGGCCGCCTCGCGGCCCAGGACGGTCATCAGGAGCCCGTCCACCGCCCGGGGGACGGTCTCGTTGTCGAACCGGCTGCGGGTGATGTTCCGGTGGAAGGCGTCGATGTTGCGCGACGCCCCCGACGGGTAGAGGTCCTTCACGGCCCCGGCGTAGACCTCCTTCCCGCCGGCCTCCTTCACCCAGGCGTCGCCCCAGTAGTTGACGAGGGCGCTCCCCTTCGTGCCGAAGAGCCGGCACGTCAGCTCCCCCGGCGCGGCGAAGGCCTGGCCGAGGTGGTTGTGGACCAGGCCGTCCTCGTACTCGTAGACGACGGAACAGACGTCGCGGGAATCGCCGTGCGCGTCCGGCCGCATCACGCGGGAGGCGCCGGAGGCGGCAACGGGCCTTCGGCCGAGGACCCAGCGCGCGGCGTCGATCGCGTGGATGTCGAAGTTCCCGATGTAGTCGGCGCCGAGGGCGATGTCGTTGACCCAGACGAGCCCGCGCAGGCGGCTCTCGATCGTGTCGCCCTTCGGGGGGTCCCCGCACCCGCCGCTGGCGCCGACGGTCGCGACCTGCATGATCTCGCCGATCGCCCCGTTCCGGATGCGCTTGAGGACCTCGTTGTTGGCGGGGTCCGTGACCATCTGGTAGTCGACGTACACGCACCGCTGCATGACGGTGCCTTTCCGACCCAGCTCCGCGATCTGCAGCGCCCCCGGGACGTCCACGGCGCACGGCTTGGCCATGTAGACGTGGCACCCGGCCTCGAGGGCGGCCTTCGCGTGCACCGGGAAGAAGGCGGGCGGGGTCTTGAGGATGACGGCCTCGACGTCGCTGGCGAGGACCTTCTTGTACGCGGAGAGGCCCGAGAAGCGGCGCGACGCGTCGACGCCGAGCTGCCCGCCGGTCTTGCCGGCCGCCTCCGGGAAGTAGTCCCCGACGGCGTGGATCTCGTACCCGCCGTGCTTCTGGAAGAGGCCGGCGATCCACGTCCCGCGCGAGCCGCAGCCGATCAACCCGATCTTGACCTTCC
>CAYUME010000070.1:3262-12684 GCA_964445475.1 uncultured Planctomycetia bacterium | reverse complement strand
TCACCCCCCTTCTCCTGCAACTCGTCGATCCGCTTGAGCCCCTCGTCCAGCGGCGACGTCCCCGGGGCGGGATCGGTCTCGTCCTCCTCCTCGACCCCCGGCGGCACCTCGCCCGCCGGGCAGACCGGCGGCGGCAGCAGCCCCTCCTTGTCCTTGAGCGCCCCGGCGCCCAGGGCCACCGCCTCCGGGCAGCCCCATTCCACCTCCTGCCGATCCCCGCCCTCCCGCGTCAGGATCAGCCGCTCGCCCTCCGCGTGCAGGCTTACCGCCTTCCCGCCGACGTTGCCCGTCAGATAGAAGGGCGCCTTCGGCGTCCCGTTCCGCGCCAGCGAAAGCGCGTTCGCGGCCACACGCGCCCGCAAGGTCGCGAGCACCTCCGGCGCCGCCCCGAAAAACCGGTCCGCCGGCACCAGCCCTCCCGCCGACGTGTGCGGGCGCTGGAAATTGTAGTGGTCGATGAAGAGCCCGATCCGCTTGCGCGCGTCATCGAGGTCGAAGAAGACCGCCGACTCGATGCACTCCCGCCAGAGCGTCCCCCAGAAACGCTCCACCTTCCCGAGGGTCTGGGGGCGCCGGGGCGTCGCCACGATGTGCCGGATCCCCTTCCGCTCCAGCTCCCGCGAAAACCGGCTCTTCCCCCGCCACGTCACGTACTGCGGGCCGTTGTCGCTGAGCACCTCCCGCGGCGGGCCGTACGACAGGATCCCCGCCTGCAGCGTCTCGATCACCAGCGCCGTCGACGAGCTCGCGTGCAGCCCGTACGACACGACGTAGCGGCTGTGGTCGTCCATGAAGGCCACCAGGTGCACACGGCGGTTCTGGCGCTTCATCACAAACGTAAACAGGTCCGTCTGCCACATCTCGTTCGGCTTCGCCCGCTCGAAGGACCTCACCTTGTCCGGGTGCTCGTGCGTCTCCTCCTCGGTGAATTCGTACCCTTCCTCCTTGAGCACTCGCGCCACCGCCCCGGGGCTCGCCGGCAGCGCCGGGCCCCGCAAGAGCATCGCGCTGATCCGCTCGCAGCCGTACGTGGGGTTCCCCTGCTTGATCATCAGGATCGCACGCTTCGTCACCTCCGAGATCCGGCTTCCCTTCGGGCCGCCCCGCGGCTTGTCCATCAGCCCCCCGGGGCCCTCCTCCTCGAAACGCTTCTTCCAGGTGTAGAGCGTGTGCTTGGACACCCCCACCATGCTCCCGAAGTCCCCCCCGGGCAGCCCGCTCCTCAGCCACGTGTCCAGGAGGAGCACCCGTTGCTCCGGCGTGATGGTCGGGGTGGGGGTCGGCTCGGGCTTCACGAGGAGCCGCTGCCCCTTCGAGCGGCCCAGCAGCCGGGGTCGGCGCATCACTCCGGCGGGGGGGTCTTCCATCACGAGGGGGTCGTCCTCCGCCAGTTTGTCATCCGGCGGAAGGCTTACGGCGATCACGGGAGGGGGTGCGACAACGGGCGGGACCCCGGCCAGGGCGGGCGCGCCGCCCCCCCCGGGGGGGGCAGGGGCCTGTGTCGGGGGGCTCACGACGAGCGACGGCGCCTGCGGCGGGACATCGGGGGGTCGTCGGTCAGGCAGGGCAACAGGGTACAACGGCCCCGGCTCCGACCTCAACGCCTCCGGTACGGCAGTCGTGCGGACGTCCGACATGACGCCTCCCATCTGGCGGGTACCCCCGCCGTTGGGGAGGAGGAAATTCCTCTACTGGTTTACGCCGTTGTTGGGTGGGATATTTCGGGGAGGAAAACAGCGCATAGGATGCCCGGGATACGGCCGCAAGCCCCCGCCCCCGAAACAACACGTCTCGGCCATCCCACGTGTTGCGGACGCGTGACGGAACGGGAGGGCCGCCGGTTCCCGTATCCCACGCCGCCCCGCTACTTCCCGGCCCCCGCCGGCTTCACCCGCACCAAGACAGCGCCGTGGCTCTTCACCTCGGTCTCGAACGCCTGCTCGGACTCGCCGAGATCCTTGTGACGCCAGAGGTCGCGGACGACCTGATTGCCGGTGAGGCCGAGCTCCACCCAGGCGACCTTCACGGTCCGCGACCCGAGGTCGTCGAGGTTGAAGAGCCCGACCGCGCGGCTCCCGTCGCACAGCTCCCGGTCCCAGACCTCGAAGCCCTCCTCCCCTTTCACGCGCCGGGCCGGCTTGCCGAGGGGGTCCTGGTCCACGTCGAGCACCTCGTCGTTCGTCAGCAGTCCGAGGAGGAACCGGGCGCGGGGATCGTCGGCAACGGCCCACATCGTGGGGTCCCCGGCCAGGAGGAGCGGCGAGCCGAGCAGGCACCAGAGGCTCGCAAGCGAGAGCTGCTCGGCCTCGGTGAGCCCCGAGACCGGGTGGAAACCGGGGCCGGCCGCGTCGAGGCAGAGCAGACCGGGGCAGGCCCAGCGACCGGGGCCGGCGACGTCCCGCCACGCGTCGAGGGCGAACCCGGCCGCCGCGATCCGCTCCCACCGATCGAGACCGTCCTCCGCGCCGATCCAGGCGTCCGCATGCACGGCCCACGGCTTCGCGCCTTCAGGATCCTCGGCCGGGGCGAGAAGGAGCTGCAGGTCGCGCGGCACGGCGCGGAGGGCATCCGCCATCGCCTTCGCGTGTTCCGCGTCAAGCGGGGCCCACTCGAAAAAGAGGGCGTCCACTCCCCACGCGGCCATCTGCTTCGCGTCCTGAGCGTGGAATGACACCTGGCCGAAGGTACGACCGCGCTCCTCGAACTCGCCCTTCTCGTCGTCCGCCGAGCCGCCCGTGAAGCCCTGGTGTGTCACCCGCCAGGGCGTCGAGTAGAGGCCGACCGCAAAGCCCATCCCGTGGAGGTCGCGGCAGAGTCCCGGCAGGTCGGGAAACCGCTCGTTCGGCTGGAGGGCATAGGACGGCGGCTGCCGCGTCCCCTGCCAGCCGTCGTGCACGAGAATCCGGCTCCAGCCGTGCCGGTCGAGTCCGGCGGCGGCAAGCGCGTCCGCGGCCGCCCGGACCTTGGCCTGGCTCAGCGTCTCCCCGCGAAGGGACCGGCTGCACCACCCCATCGGGGGCGCGAGGGCGACGCGGTCGCCGCAGACGATCCGCAGCTCGCGCCGCGCCTCCCCCGCCTCGTTGCGTATGACCAGCCGGACCTTCGACTCGCCCGGCTGCTCCAGCGCCCCCGTGACGAGACCGGTCGCCGGGTCGAGCGACAGACCCGCGGGCAGGCCCTCGGCCGAGAAGGCCAGCGGGGCCTTGCCCGTGGCGGGGATCTTGAAGAGGAACGGCGATCCCGGCCGGCCCCCGAGCAGACGAGGGCCGTTGATCCGCGGGGCGGGTCCCGGCGGGAGCGCAAGACTCCCCACCGGCTCGCAGGCCGGCGCCGCCAGCGCCGCCGGCTTGCCCGACGCCACCTCGAGCCGCGCGTCCGCCCAGTCCGCCTTGTCCTCCGTGTCCCGGTCGTCGAAGTCGTCGACGACCAGCACGAGGGTGCGGACGCCGGTCACGTCGACATCGACCTCCACGGCGGCGTCGCGGACGTGCATCAGGTCGCTCTCGAAAAGCGTCTTCCGGTCGCCGACGACGCGGAATTTGACGCCGGCCGCGTCGCCTGCGCCGTCGTTCACGCCGACGGAGGCCTTGAACCGGGTGGCGCCGCCCTGGAGATCGATGAAGAGCCAGCTGTCGGCGTGCGTGCCGACCCCGCGCTGGAACTCCTTCCCGCCGATGGCGAGGGGCTCGCCCGTGACCGATCGGTTCGCCTTCGCCGTCCCCGTCATCTGGCGGACGAGCGGGAGATCCAGGGTGTCGATCCAGACCGACTCGGCGCGAAGGACAGGACCGGTCGAGGCGACGAGGAGAAAGGCGGCGGCCCCGAGGAAGGACAGGCGACGCATAAGGGATCCTTTTCTGATGTCCTGGGGACAGGAGAGCCCCCCGACGTGTTCCCATCATACGGATTTCGGCCCTGTTCGCCAGACTGTCTTCAGAAAGAATCGGCAGACCGGACGCCCCGGGCGGCATCCCCCTGTGGCGGGATGGCCGGAACCGCTTGCCTTTCCGCCATATAACATAGAAGAGGTGTCCCAATCCGCTCATAATACGGTATAGGAATATAACGATTTCGGAAGGGTTTCCCCTCGGTCCGCCCGTCTGTTCACCCGGAGGTGGGATATGAGGCGTAGTCCCCGGATCAGCGCGGGCCTGGCGGCCTTCGTAGCCTTGGCGTGCTCCGGGGGGTGGTGCGCGGCGGCGCCGGACGTGAAGCCCGCCGACCTCAAGGCCCTCCGTCTCGCCGTCGAGGACCTCGTCAAGACCCAGTCCGGCAAGTACCCCCGCGGAGCGACCTTCCTCACGGCGCTGGGCGACCTGGAGAAGCGGGCCGATCGCGGCATCGACGCCAAGCTCGCGGAGGAGTTCCTCGCCCTCCGGCGCGACGCCCTCCTCGCCAATCCCCTCCTCAACTTCGACAAGCTCCTCTTCGTCAAGCGCAGCGAGAAGAACCTCGCCCTGCCCCAGAACTGGCAGGCCAACAGCTCGATCCACGGCGACTGCGACAACGAGATCGCCGTCCTCTCCCCCGTCACGCCCGACGGGAAGCAGACGACCCTCTTCCGGCCGAAGGCCAACTGCTTCGTCGGCGACGTCGACCTGCACTTCGACGGCGACCGGATGCTCTTCTCCATGAACTCCACCGACGGCGGCTCCCGGCGCGGCCGCTGGCTCGTCTGGGAGATGAAGGCCGACGGCTCCGGGCTGCGGCCGGTCTCGCTTCCCGAGCCGGACGCGGACAGCTTCGACGCCTGCTACCTGCCGGACGGCCGCGTCCTCTACGCCTCGACCGCCGCCTTCCACGGCATCCCCTGCGTCGGCGGCGGCGACGACGTCGCCAACCTCTTCCTCCTCGCCGCGGACGGGAAATCCGCCCGCCAGCTCACCTTCGACCAGGACCAGGACTGGCACCCCGCCGTCATGAACGACGGCCGCGTCTTCTTCACCCGCTGGGAGTACTCCGACCTCGCCCACTACTTCTCCCGCGTCCTCTTCGCGATGAACCCGGACGGCACCGGGCAGATGTCCTACTACCACAGCAACTCGTACTGGCCGAACTCCATCTTCTTCTCGCGCCCGATCCCCGGCTCCCCCTCGAAGTTCGTCGCGGTCATCTCCGGCCACCACGGCGTCCCGCGGATGGGTGAGCTGATCCTCTTCGACACCGCCCTCGGTCGCGCCGAGGCCGACGGCGTCATCCAGCGCATCCCGGGATACGGGAAGAAGGTCGAGCCCGTCATCGCCGACGCCCTGGTCGACGGCTCCTGGCCGAAGTTTCTCCACCCCTACCCGCTCAGCGACAAACACGTCCTCGTCTCCTGCAAGCCCACCCCCAACGCCCCGTGGGGCCTCTACCTCGTCGACGTCTTCGACAACCTGCTGCCGATCCTCGAGCAGCCCGGAACCGCCCTCCTCGAGCCGCTGCCGCTCCGCAAGACGACGAAGCCGCCGGTCATCCCCGACAAGGTCCGGCCGGGAACCAACATCGCCACGGTCTTCCTCACGAACGTCTACGCCGGCCCCGGCATGCGGAACGTCCCGAAGGGCACGGTCAAGAAGCTCCGTCTCATGGAGTTCCACTACGCCTACCCGCGCATGGGCGGCCACATCCACATCGCCGTCGACGGCCCCTGGGACGTCCACCGCATCCTCGGCACCGTCCCCGTCCTCGCGGACGGATCGGCCGTCTTCAAGGTCCCCGCGAACATCCCGATCGCCATCCAGGTCCTCGACGAGCAGGGCCAGGCGATCCAGTTCATGCGCAGCTGGTTCACCGCCATGCCCGGAGAGACCGTCTCCTGCCTCGGCTGCCACGAGAAGCAGAACGCAGGCCCCCCCCCCGTCGGATCCCTGGCGGCCAGGCGCCCGCCGGCCGAGATCACTCCCTGGTACGGACCCGCCCGCGGCTTCAGCTTCAAGCGCGAGGTCCAGCCGGTCCTCGACAGGTACTGCGCCGGCTGCCACGACGGCAAGGCCGCCGCCCCCAACTTCTGCGCCGACCAGCCCATGGGCGACGTCGCGGGCGGCAAGTTCGACGGCGCCTACCTCGCCCTCCACCCCTACGTCCGCCGCCCCGGCCCCGAGAGCGACATCCACGGTGCCGATCCCTACGAGTGGCACGCCGACACCAGCGAGTTGGTCCAGATCCTCAAGAAGGGCCACTACAACGTCACTCTCAACGCCGAGGCCTGGGACCGTCTCTACACCTGGATCGACTTCAACGTCCCCGACCACGGCACCTGGGGCGAGCACCGCAAGATCGCCGGCAGCTATCACCAGCGCCGCCTCGAGGCCCGCAAGAAGTACGCCAACCGGCCCGAGGACCCCGAGGCCATCCCCGCCACGAAGGCCGCGTCCATCGCATTCCTCAAGCCCGCCCCCGTCAAGCCGTCGACCGCCAAGCCCCTCGACTGCGCCGGCTGGCCCTTCGATGCCGCCGAGGCGAAGAAGCGCCAGGACGGCGCCGGACTCCCGAAGGAGCTCAAGATCGACCTCGGCGGCCAGACACTCGAGATGGTCCTCGTTCCTGCCGGCGAGTTCGTCATGGGCGACCCGGCCTCAACCGCCGAGGAGGCCCCCGCCGCCCGCGTCAAGATCGCCAAGCCGTTCTACATCGGCCGGCACGAGGTCACCAACGGCCAGTACGACCTCTTCAACCCCGGGCACGACGCCGGGGCCATCCAGGTCTTCAACAAGGACCACGGCAACGCCGGCCACCCCGCGGACACCCCGCGCCGGCCGGTCATCCGCGTCTCCTGGCAGGAGGCCATGGCCTTCTGCGCGTGGGCCTCCAAGAAGGCAGGACGCAAGATCTCCCTCCCCACCGAGGCCCAGTGGGAGTACGCCTGCCGCGCCGGCACCGGGACGCCGCTCAGCTTCGGCGACCCGTCGACGAACTTCGCCCGGCTCGCCAACCTCGCCGACGTCCGCCTCACCGAGCTCTGCATCCGCGACTCCCCCAAGTGGCTCCCCTGCGCCGCCTCGATCAACGACGGCGCCACCGGGACCAACGACGTCGGCCGCTACCCGGCGAACCCCTGGGGGCTCTTCGACATGCACGGCAACGCGGCCGAGTGGACTCTGTCGACGTTCAAGCCCTACCCCTACGTCGGCACCGACGGCCGTGACGCCGGCAAGGAGGAGGGCCTCAAGGTCGTCCGCGGGGGCTCCTACTACGACCGCCCGTACCGTGCCGCCTCCTCCTACCGGCTCGCCTACGAGCCCTTCCGCAGCGTTTTCAACGTCGGCTTCCGCGTCGTCTGCGAGGCCGAGGTGGGGAAGGGACTGGCCATGGGGGATGGGGCCCAATAGCCCCCCGCAAGAGCCTTCATGACGACTCGGACGCGCCGCGAACACGACGGAAGCCGTCACCGGACGTGGCTGGCCTCGGCTGGGCTTCTCGCCGTGGCCGTCCCGGTTGCCTCCCTGCTCTTCGCATCGGGCTGCGGCGAGCGCTCCACCCGCCCGGAGCCCGCCCCGGCTCCATGGGTCGACGCGGAGCTTTCCCCCTTCGCGCTCCTGGCCGACCACGGGGGAGGAACCGTCTACATCGCCGCGGAGACAGGGCGGCGCGTCATCGCCTGGGATACCGCCGCGGGACGCCCGGCTGCCGCCGCCCCCCTCCCGGACCCCCCGGGCGGCCTCGCCCTCTCCCCCGACGGCGCCCGCCTCTTCGTCTCGGGCGCCTCCCCCCGCGGCCGCATCCACGTCGTGGACCCCGCCGCCGCGCGCGTGACCGCCAGCCTCCCCGCCGGCCACACCCCAGGCGCCCTGGCTGTCAGCCCCGACGGGTCGACTCTCTACGTCTGCAACCGATTCGACAATGACGTCTCCATCGTCGACCTGGCCGCCGGAACGGAGACGGGCCGGATCCCCGTCCTCCGCGAGCCGGTGGCCTGCGCACTGACGCCGGACGGGAGAACCCTCGTCGTCGCCAACCACCTCCCGGTGGGGCCGGCCGACGGCGACTTCATCTCCGCATCCGTCTCTCTCGTGGACACGGACACGCGGGGCGTGTCGTCCGTCCCGCTCCCCAACGGCTCGACGGGACTGCGGGGGCTCTGCCTCTCGCCGGACGGACGTTTCGCCTACGCAACGCACATCCTGGGCCACTACCACGTCCCCACCACCCAGCTCGACCGGGGATGGATGTGCACCAACGCCATCAGTGTGATCGACGTGCCCGGCCGGGCGCGGTTGAACACGGTGCTGCTCGACGACGTCGACCTCGGCGCGGCCAATCCCTGGGGGGTCGCCGTCTCGCCCGACGGGAAGACCCTCGCCGTCGCCCACGCCGGCAGCCACGAGGTCAGCCTGATCGACCGGCCGGCGCTCCATGTCCGGCTCGCCCGCGCCGCCAAGGGGGAGACGGTCACGGACACCACCGCGTCCGCGGACGACGTGCTCAGCGATCTCGCCTTCCTGAACGGGATCCGCCAGCGCGTCCGGCTCGCCGGCCGCGGCCCGCGGGGGGTGGCCTTCGCCGGGACCCGGCTCGTTGTCGCGGAGCATTATTCCGACAGCGTGGGGATCGTGGACGTCCGCCCCGACGCCCCCCCCGCGGCGCGATCCGTCGCGCTCGTCCCCGCACGGCGCGCCTCCGCCGTCCGCCAGGGCGAGATGTTCTTCAACGACGCCGATCGCTGCTTCCAGAAATGGCAGAGCTGCGCGTCGTGCCACCCCGACGGCCGGGTGGACGCGCTCAACTGGGACCTCATGAACGACGGGTTCGGCAACGCCAAGAATACCCGGAACATGCTCCTCGCCCACCGGACGCCGCCCGCCATGACCTCCGGCATCCGGGCCTCGGCGGAGATCGCCGTGCGCGCCGGGTTCAAGTTCATCCAGTTCACCACGCTCCCCGAGGAAGAGTGCGTGCAGGTCGACGACTACCTGAAATCCCTGGAGCCGGTCCCCAGCCCGCACCTCGTGGACGGGCAGCCGAGCCCGGCCGCCCGCCGCGGGAAGGCGGCCTTCGACAAGGCGGGATGCGACGTCTGCCACCCCGCGCCCCTCTACACCGACCTCCGCCTGCACGACGTCGGGACGGGCCTCGGCGCCGAGAAGGACAGGGCCTTCGACACTCCGACGCTGGTCGAAGTCTGGCGGACCGCGCCGTACCTCCACGATGGCCGCGCGGCGACGGTCCGCGACGTCCTGACCCGCTTCAACGAGGGCCGCCGCCACGGCCGCACCGACCGGCTGAGCGAAGCGGAGCTTGCGGACCTGGAGGCGTTCGTGCTCTCACAGTGACGCGAGCCAGGCCGGGATTCGCCGCGCTCATCCCGGCCTGGCTCTTTTGGACAAGCGACGCGGCATACGATCGCCGCGCCGTTTTTGGCTTTCCGCGGAAGGGGCTTTCTGCCTCACGGGGCTGGCACGGCGAGGCGCTTGTCGTACTCGCGCACGTCGTCCTCGTAGCCG
>CAYUME010000070.1:0-3162 GCA_964445475.1 uncultured Planctomycetia bacterium | reverse complement strand
CCAGCGGAGGCCCAGCGTCGCGCGCTCCACGCAGACCATCGCGCCGAGCCCCGTGTCCAGGAAGAGCGATTCGGCGTCGCGCGCCAGCGACCCGATAAGGTAGCCGCTCGCCGTTTTCTCCGGCAAGCCAGCGAATTCCCGGGACGGGTGCCGTCGCCAGCGCCCCCCCCTCGGGAAGCGCTGGCACCGCGCAAGCGCGGGGACTAGAATACGCGGGCAGACGGCATGCCGACAACCGTCCCGGTCCCCATCCCCGGCCTCGGGAGACACGCCATGCTCACGCCCGCCGTCCCCGCCGTCCTGCTCGCGACGTTGGCCTGCGTCCCGATCGCCCGGGCCCAGTCCGCCCTGGAGAAGGACGTGATCCAGACGACGGCCGGCGACCTCGAGATCACGTTCGTCGGGCACGGGACCCTCCTGATGGCCTTCGGGGGGAAGGCCGTCCACGTCGACCCCTTCGGCAAGGCCGCCGACTACACGAAGCTCCCGAAGGCCGACGTCGTGCTGGTCACCCACCACCATGCCGATCATCTCGACCCGGAGGCGCTGAGGCTCGTCCGGACGGAGAGGACGGCGGTGGTGACGTCCGCCCTCTGCGCGGAGAAGGCCCCGGACGCCCTCGTCATGAAGAACGGCGAGACGCGGACCGTGGAGGGGGTCGGCATCGAGGCGGTGCCCGCCTACAACATCGCGCACCGGCGCGACAACGGCCAGCCGTGGCACCCGAAGGGCGAGGGGAACGGCTACGTGCTGACGTTCGGCGAGACCCGCGTCTTCGTCGCCGGCGACACCGAGAACACGCCCGAGATGAAGGCGCTCGAGAAGATCGACGTCGCCTTCCTCCCCATGAACCTCCCCTACACCATGACGCCGGAGATGGTGGCCGACGCGGCCCGGGCGTTCACGCCGAAGGTCCTGTATCCGTACCACACGGGAGAGACGGACGTCTCCAGGCTGGTCGAGCTGCTCCAGGACGCGCCGGGGATCGAGGTGCGCGTCCGGAAGATGAAATGAGGCGCCCTCTCACCACCCCTTCTGCCCCAGGAGGTCCCGGAACCACTTCTCGCGCGCTTCGTCGACCAGGATCAGCCGCTTCGCCCGGGCCTCCTGGACCTTCGCCAGGAGGGCATCCAGATCCGCGGGCTTTTCCAGGAAATCGAACGCCCCGAGCTTGATCGATTCGATCCCCTGCGACAGGCTGGCGTGGCCCGTCAGCAGGATGACCTGGAAGTCCGGCCGCGTCCGCTTCAACCGCTTCAGGGTCTCGAGCCCGTCCATCCCGGGCATGAGCATATCCAGGACGACGGCGTCATAGACCCCCTCCTCGACTTTCCGGAGCGCCTCTTCCCCGTTGACGGCGGTGTCGACGTTGAGGCCACGGCCCTTCATGCGCGCCGCCAGCGCCTCCAGGAACTCCGGCTCGTCGTCCACCAGCAGGACCTTGGCTGAATCCATGTCAGGCTCCCCAACAAGAGACGGTTGCGATCCCCTCCCGGGGCAGCTATTCCTTTGTCGTCAATTCCCGGCCCGCCACCAGCGGGAATCGGACGACCAGGCGCGCCCGGGTGTCTGCATCCACGGCGGCCCCCGCGGAAACCAGTCGCGGTGCCAGGGCCTCTTCCACGGCCCGCCTCGCCTCGGCGTCCGGCAGCGGGGTCCGGATGAAATCACAGACGGCGGACGAACCGGCATCCCGAACGGAGATGGAGACCGCCCCTCCCCCGTCCCGGGCCCGCACCAAACCTTCGAGCGCCAGCCAGAGGACCTGGAGGACCGCGGGCAACGAGCCTTCCAGGCAGACCGGGGTGGGCGCGGGGGACCATGCGATCTCGACGCGATGCAGCCGGGCCAGGCGCCGGGCGAGCCGGACGACCAGATCGACCGCCTCGCCCAGATCGATGCCCTGGCGCGGAAGATCCGCGCTGTGGGCGAGCCGGTTCAGGTCTCGGACCACCTCGTCCGTCAGGTCGATCCGGCGGCGCATCTTGTCGACGATCTCCCGGATCCGAGCGGGGTCGGAGGCCGGCACCCCGCCCTTCTCATCCAACAGATCCCCCGCCAGGCCGGCCTGTTCCTTGAGGATGGCCAGGCCGTTCTTGATCTCGTGGGAGATCGAGGCCGTCATGCGCCCCAGGAAGGCGGCCTCCTCGGAAGGGGGCCCCGGCTCAGGAACCGCCATGTGTCTCCTCCTTCGGCCGCTCGCATTGCCGAATCCGGGCCAGCAGCACCTCGATGTCCAGCGGCTTCATGAGATGAAAGCGGGCACCGGTCTCCAGCCCCCGGGCCAGATCGCGCTCGTCCGTATGTCCGGTAAGGATGATGAAGGGAACCTCCGGGCGGATCGCCCGGATCTGCCGCATCGTATCCAGCCCCCCCAGGCCGGCCATCTTCAGGTCGATCACCACCACGTCGTACGCCTGCTCGCGAACCTTCCCGATGGCCTCCTGGCCGGAGGTCACCCCGTCCGCCTTCACCCCGCGAAGGGCCAGGCGTTCGACCAGCGTGACGACGAATTCGTCCTCGTCATCGACCAGCAGCACGTGCATGGGAGCCTCCTGGCACAGACGACCGCTGCGGACTCCGGACAGGCTGTCTAGGGCTTCCGGACCGGAAGGGTCACGGTGAACGTCGATCCCCGGTTGACCACGCTGGTCACGGCGATCGTCCCGCCCAGCTTCTTCACGATCCCGTAGGTGATCGAGAGACCCAACCCGGTCCCCTTCTGGCCCTTCGTGGTGTAGAAGGGCTCGAAAATGTGCGGCAGGGAATCGGGGGCAATGCCCACGCCGTCATCGCCGATGGCGAAGGAGACCTCGTCGGGACCGGCGGGGCCGGCCCGGATGTCGATGCGTCCCCCGTCGCGAACGGCCATAAACGCGTTGTTGATGATGTTCAGGAAGACCTGCTGGAGCTGCCCGCGGTCGCTCATCAGGGTCGGGGTCCCCTCCTGGACCGCCAGCCGGACCGTGATGTTCCGGTATTCGGCCTCCTTCCCCATGAACCCCAGCACCTCCTCGAGCAGGGCCCGGGGGTCGATCAACTCGATCCGGACGTCCAGATGCCGGGCAAAGCCGAGCAGGCGGTAGGTGACGGCGCCGCAGCGCTCCACGGACTTGACGATCGACTCCGCGATCTTGCGGAAGGTCTCCGACCGGCCGGCCT
>CAYUME010000069.1:496-12688 GCA_964445475.1 uncultured Planctomycetia bacterium | reverse complement strand
GGTTCGTGCCGATGTCGTGGAGGTCGCCCTTGACGGGGCCGACGACGACGCGGCCGACGGGCTGGGCGCCCTTCTTGGCGAGCTGGGGACGGAGGATCTCGAAGACGGCCTTGGTGGCGCGGGCGGAAATGAGGAGCTCGGGGACGAAGGCCTCCCCGCACTCGAACCGCCGGCCCACCTCGGCCATGTCGGGGGTGACGCCGTCGGTCACCAGGGTCACGGGGTCGGCGCCGGCGGCGAGGGCTTCCTGGGCGGCGGCCGCCGCGCCCTTGTCGTTCCCGTTCATGACCGCGTCGCGAAGCTTCGACAGATCCGCCATGGACGATCTCCTTGAATGATCCGGCCCGGCGTCGATGCGGCCGGGCGCGTCGATTCTAATGAAGCGTCCCCCCCGGAGCGAGGATATTTTTCATTTTAGGCCTCCGCCGGGCGGCCGGTCGTTCGATTCCTTGCCGCGGCGGAAATTGCACGCCGTCCGAAAGGCGCCCCTGGCGGTTCCCCGCGCGGGGGAGCCGCTCCGGTCCGTGGCCGTCGGCCCCTAGAACGAGAGGAGCACCTGCCAGATGAACATGTTCCCGTAGCCCTCCTGCTCCTCCCAGATGCGGCGCGCGAGGTCGCGGTCGCCGAGGATCTCGGGGATCTCCTTGAGCTTCTCCTCCCACGGCACGCAGACGCCGGGCTTGACGCGCGGGGCGGGTCGCGCCGAGACGCCCTCGCCCGGCGGGGGCGGGACGGCCTTGACGGGGGGAAGGTCGGCGGAGACGCCCGAGGCGTAGACGCCGTACTCCCGGGTGAAGTCCGTGAGGGCGCGCAGGTTCTCGATGCGCGTGTCGTCCTGCATGATCGCCCCGGCGTCCATGATGTAGCCGCCGTCGCGGGCGACGCCGTCGATGACCTGCTTTGCCCGGGCCCGGACGTCGTCGGGCTTCTTGAAGGAGAGGAGGACGTTCGGGATCCCGCCGCTGAGGCAGAACTTCGAGCCGAGCCGCTGGTGCACCTTGAAGATGTCGCCCATGTCGACGTGGTAGACGATGCTGCAGTCGGGCAGCTCGGCGAAGGCGTCGAGGTGGTGGTCCCAGTTGCCCTCCGCGTAGAAGAGGGTCTGGTGGCCGTCCTTCCAGAGCTCCTGGACGATCGGCTTGATCGTGGGCCAGTAGTGGGACTTGAAGGTGTCGTGCGAGACGAAGGGGACGCAGCCGCGGTGCATCCAGTAGCCGATGGGGACGGTCTTCGACGGGTCGGCGGAGGTCTTGGCGACGTTGTAGAGGTGGGGCGCGAGGGCCTCGCAGGCGGCGAGGACCTTCTTCGGCTGCTCGATCATGTCCATCGTCAGCCCCACGTACCCCCGCAGCTTGTCGGCGATGATGTCGAAGGGGGCCTTGAGGATGCCGGCGATGGCCGAGACGGTCCCGCTCTCGGACCGCAGCTTCGCGGCCTGGTCCCCGAAGGCGTAGAAGTACCGGAGCATGGCCATGGCGGTCTTCACGAGGGCCAGGTTGTTCCGGTAGGTCGAGGGGCGCCCGACCGGGACGATGTCCGCCGAGACGCGGGGGAGCCACACATTATAGAGGAAGCCCGTCGGGTCGGCGATCAGCTGGTCGTACTCGTCCGCCCGCATGAAGGCCTGGTCCTCGGACGGCTCCTTGTACTGGAAGGCGGTCGTGGCGGGGAGGTCGATGCCGGGGACGGCGTAGTAGCGGAGGCCGAGGGCCTGGGCGAGGCCGGTCCAGACGTAGACCATGTTGCCGACGACGGCGTCCCAGTCGAAGTCGGCGGCGCACCTCCGGGCGGCGAGGAAGGCCTTCTCGAAGTCGTGGGTCACCTCCTGGCTGGTGAAGCCGGCGTACTTGGAGGTGAACTCGGCGACGAAGGGGCGGATGGGGATGCGGTCCGGCTTCCCCTTCCGCATCGCGGTGACGTAGCGCTTCAGCCGTGTCTGGTAGAGCGCCTCCTTGTCCTGGGCCATCGACGTCCCCTCCCCAGATGGTGACGGCGGGAACCCCCCGGCGATCCGGGAGCCGCCAAGACTCTACCACGGCCGGTCCGCTCCGCCATGTATCGGGGGGGCCTGTTTGTGTATTTTTCGATCACCCCGGTGCGGTCCCCTCCCGGCCGGTGGGGGGCTTCCCTTTCTCCACCACAGCACGGCTCACGAATCCGGGACGGGGCCGCCAGGCGCGCCAAGGGGTACTGGAAGGTCGCCCCGGTTCAGCTCTTGGCGTTCTTCCCGCCGATGAGATGTGTGCCGTGGAAAGGGGGTCAGCGCATGGGCGGCGGCGCGTACCAGAGCGACTTCCAGTACGCCTGGTCGATGGCGTAGGCGTCGATCGGCGCGTCGGGGGGCGGGATCTCCCGGAGGATGCCATAGCGCTTCATCTCGCGGAGGTAGGGCTCCGGGGGGCGGAAGCCGGGCATGTCGAAGCGTTTGATCACGGCGAGGCGGCGCACGCCGGCCTCGCAGAGGGCGAGGATCGCCCGGTAGTCCGGATCGCTCGTGTCGGCGAAGACGGGCGCCTCCTTCCCGTCCCCCCCTTTCGCGACGCACCGGCCGAAGCCGCCCGCCGGCGCCGCCAGGGGCGCCAGCAGCATGAGGGACTTCGCCGGCCGGGTCAGGTTGAAGACGCGGTGGCGGGCCAGCGGGAGCCGCGGGTCGCGGATGTCCATCTTCCAGAAGGAGACGTTCCGCTCGTCGGAAAGGGTGGACGGGAGGACGCGGTGCCCCTGATGGCATCCGGCGCAGCGGTGGCGGACGGCCTCGGCGGCCGCCTTCGCCTCCGGCCAGTCCCGGTCGGTCTCGACCAGCTGGTTGGCGGCATACCCGCCGATGGAGCCCGAGCCGAGGGAGGCGTAGGTGCCGGGGTAGGGGGCGCCGGTCTCGATCCACAGGCGGAGGAGGTCGACCTCGCGCGGGGCGGGCTTCGCGCCGTAGTGCGAGCCGTCCACCTTCTTCAGGAGGGGGCTGGCGGCGGAGCCGAGGGCGCGGGGGGGATAGTTGCTCCGGGGGTCGTCGCGGCCGTCGGCGATCTGCCGGCGGATCGTCAGCTCGTAGTAGCTGTGGGAGAACATCGGCCCGCGGTCGCCGGCCAGGAGCGCCCCGCCGGCGCAGGGCCCCGCCTCCGGTCCCGCCGCGCCCGGCGCGCGGTCGACGTCGTGGCAGCGGACGCAGTGCCGGTCGAGGACGGGCTGGACGTCGCGGGGGAAGTCGATCACCTCCGGCACGCCCTCGACGGGGACGAGACGGGAGGGGGGGCGGCGGAGGGCGGCCAGGGTCGCGTCGGGCAGGATCGTCTGCGCGCGGTGCTCGTGGCAGCCGATGCAGCTGAGCGTCTCCCCCGGCGCCACGGAACAGAAGCTCTGCATCCGCTTGACCGCGAGATGGCTCGCGTCGAGGGCCACGAAGAAGAGGGCCCGGTTGGCGGGGACCTCGAAGTGGGCCGACCCGTCCGGCTCGACCGGGACCGTGCCGAGGATCCGCTCGAGCGTGAACGTCCCCCCGTAGCTGAGCGGGTCCATGCCGCCGGTGTAGTTGACCGGCTTGGGGAGGGACTCGAGGACGAGGAGGCTCCGGATCTCGCCCGGGGCGACGCCGTCCATGTTGCGGCCGGCGGTGACGTCGGCGAGGACGAGCGTCCCGGTGGCGCGCGACGGGTCGACGCGGGGCGCGATGACGCGCTCGCGGGGGCGGGGGACGAGCGGGCGCGGCTCGTGGAGCTCGGCGCCGCCGGAGTCGGGACTGAGCGTGTAGACGGCCGTCTCGTCGCCCTGCCCGTTCAGGAGCAGGAGGTCCCGTCCGCGCGCCGCGAGGAAGGCGTCCGCGTCGAGCGGGTAGGGGTCGCGGTAGTGGGCGGCCGGGGTCAGGGTGTCGAGTGCGGCGCGGTCGTCGGGGCCGCGCGCGGGGGTGACGGTGGCGACGTGGCCGGCGTGCTCGCGCTGCCCGTGCCCCGGGGAGTTGATGAAGAGGACCCGGTCCGTCCCCGGGATCGGCTTGGCGTCGATGAAGACGCCCCCGGGGTGGAAGTTCCCGAAGAAGACCATCTGGCCGGTCCCGTCGGGATTCATCGTCCAGAGGTGGTGGTAGTGGACCTGGGAGCGGTCGACGTACTCCCAGCGCTGGTAGAGGATGCGGCCGTCGGGGAGGACCCAGGGCGTGTTGTCGTGCTCGATGTTGGCGGAGAGCTGGCGGATGCCGCCGCCGTCGGCGTCGCATCGGAAGAGGACGGCGACCTGGGTCAGCCAGCAGTTGACCCAGCGGCGGGCGCGGCCGGAGACGAAGACGAGGCCGCCGTCGGGGAGCCAGGCCGGCTCGAAGTCGTCGTAGGGGCCGTCGGTGAGCTTCCGGAGCCCCGAGCCGTCGGCGCGGATCTCGTAGAGGTGGACCGTCTCCGTCCCGCCCGGCCGGTAGGAGAAGACGATCCGGTTCCCGTCGTAGTGGACGGCGGGGTCGCGGACGGTTCCCTCGGGGTCGTCGACGAGGTGGGCGACCTTTCCGGTCCGGACGTCGAGCTTCGAGAGGCGGCCGCGCTTGCGGTAGCATTTCTGGCCCGCGTCCGCCGCATAGTAGGCGAAGTTGGCGTACCAGTGGCCGTCGGGGCCGAGCTCGCGGGCGGCGAAGACGATCTCGCGGACGCCGTGGCGCTCGAAGGCGGCGGCGAGGGCCAGGCGGCGCGACTCGGCCTCCTTCTGTCCCGCCTCCCGCGCCCGCGCGAGGGCGGCGGCAAGGAGCCCCTTGTTCTCGGGGGCCGGCAGCTCCACGTCCCAGATCGAGTAGAGGGGGTGGGGACCGGGGCGGGAGCAGGCGATGCGGAGGAACCGGCCCGCGGCGCCGGGCGTCTCGTGGACGGCCCGGCCGCCCTTGCCCTGCGTCTCCTTGGCGACCGACCGCCACGCGCGGCCGTCGTCGGAGACGCGGATCTCGTACGCGACGGCGAAGGCGTGCTCCCATCGGACGGCGACGGACGGGATGCGGGCGGAGGTCCCGAGATCGATCTGGACCCACTGGTCGCCCGCGCCGTGGCTGGCCCAGCGGGTCTCCGGGTTCCCGTCGAAGGCGTGGGCGGCGTCGTAGGAGGCCTGGCCGGACGGGGGATGGATGGAGGAGGCGGCGAGGGGAGGCGCGGGCGCGGCCGCCGCGGCGGACGGCGCGAGGAGCAGGGCGGCGGCGAGGAGACGTTTCACGGCCACCTCCGTGAAGTCGGTCCCGGTCGGTGCCCGATTATAGGGAGACCGGGCCTGCGGGACACGAAATACCGGATGGGGGATACGGCCAGGAGCGTGGAGCGTCGTGCGTGGAGCGTGGAGCGTGCCGGGTGTTGTGCGCGGTGCCCATGCGCTCGGACGCACGGTCGGCCGGATGCCGGGGCGCCCGCGCGAAGACCTAGAGCCCGTAGCCGGCGGGGTCGAAGAGCTCGCGGTAGCGGGGGCCGGCCTGGGCGAGGACCTTCTCCCCGGCGTTCGGGATCTCGTCGAGGGCCCGGCTGATCCGGTCCATCCAGCGGAGCTCGGTGGGGTCGAGCCGGAGGCGGCCGTCGCCGGCGGCCTCCTCGATGAGCCCGAGGGCGGCGCGGCCGGCGGAAAGCGTCCGCCGGCAGTCGTCGCCGGCGTGCTGGACGATGACGCGGGCGATCAGGAGGGTCGCCGCGGGGCCGAGGACGAGGGCCTGGGGGCTGAGGGTCTCGTCGCTGTCGACGAGGAGGTCGCGGAGGAGGGCGGCGCGGCCGCGCGCGGCGGCGGCGTTGAAGAGGCGGCAGTCGTAGGCGAGCATCTCGAGGAAGGCCTCCGGGGCGCTCCCGGAGGGGAGCGGGACGTCCGGGACCGACTCGTTGCTCCAGAGGTCGGCGGCCATGCCGGCGATGTTGCCCACGGGGCCGAGGTGCGCGCCGGCGGCGGTCTTGCCCTCCATGGCGATGGGGCCGCCGGTGACGGCCTTCAGCACGTGCCCTTCGGTGGCGCAGTCCTTCGACGGGCCGCGGGCGCCGCACTCGAAGGCCACGAGGGAGCGGGCCGCCCCCATCGCCCGCACCACGGCGGCCAGGACCTCGGGGATCAGCTTCTGGCGGGCGAGCTGCATCGCCGTGTTGGCGAAGCCGCAGGCGGAGTCCCCCCCGGGGATCGCCCCCCCCGCCGCCGGCACCAGCTCCGTCCAGAGCCACTCCATGTCGCGCGGGGCGAGGACGCCGAGGGCCAGGGCGATCCCCTCCACGTCGCCGTACACCAGGGCCGCGTCGTGTACCTCCTTCCCGCCGACCGACTCGACGTTCAGGATGTCCGCCCCGGCCTGGGCGCAGAGGCGCCAGCTCTCGCGCATCGCCTCCCAGCCGGGACCGTCGCGGAGCCGCGTCGGGCGCCTCCGGTCGCGGAGGTCCGCGATCGTCACCCGCAGGGCGTTCGGGAGCCCGAAGGACTCCCGCGCGCGGTCGAGGCACGCGCGGAGGAGGGCCGTGATCTCCGCCCCCCAGGCCGGCGTCTCCGTCATCGGCGGGAGGTGCTCGAACTCGACCACCAGCCCCGGCACCTCGAGGGCCTGCGCCCGCGCGATCACCGTGTCGGCGATCCGCCGGTAGCGCGCCGCCACGTCCTTCCACGTCCCCGCGTCGACCGGCATCGACGGGAGCGTGAAGCTGATCTCGGGGTAGACCTTCCCGCCGCCGAGCAGCAGGTCGCGGCCGACCTGGAGCGGTTTCGGGGCGATGCCGAAGAGGAGGCCGGAGGGGTTCTGGATGGCGAGCGGAAAGCGCGCGCGTTCGCGCATGGGTCGATCCCCGGGTCGCTGGGGCCGACGGGGGAGACGAGGCCCCGCGGGATCATCCTATCCCTTTCGCGGCCCGCTGACAATCAAACGTGCGCCCACCGGTAGGCCGCGGCGGCGAGGGCGACGAAGAGGACGAGGTGCGCCGCCTCCTGCCAGCCGAGGGCGCGGACGCGCACGGGGCCGTCGTGGCCGCGGAGGAGCGTCCAGAGCGACTTGGCCGTCGCGGGGGCGAAGGCGAGGGGGACCAGGGGCGGGAGGAGTCCCGCGGCGGCCGCCGAGGCCGCAAAGCCGACGAGGTGCAGGTGAAAGATCGCGGAGGCGGCCCCGGCCTTCAGACGCGGCCGCAGCGCGCCGCGCCTCCCCGGCCCCCCCCGCAGGCGGGCCCGCACGTGGAGCATGCTGCCCAGGAAGTAGGCCGCGCAGACCAGGCCGACGGCGACGGTGCGGGCGGTGAAGTCGCCGGCCGCGGCGTATTCGGCGGCGGGCGCGGCCAGGCTCAGCCCGGCGAATCCGGCGCCCTCCGCGAGCACCGAGAAGGCGCGGCGGCGGTGCTCGAGGATCATCGTGAAGGCGAGCAGGAGGAAGGCGGCCGCCCCGAGGGCGCCGAGGAGCTCCAGGTTCCAGACGAGCAGGAGCGGGAGTCCGGCGGCGAGGAAGATCGCCCCGTAGCCCGCCGTCCAGAGACGAAGGTCCCCGCGCCGGGGATCGCCGGCCGGGAGCTTGAGGGCGAGCAGGGCCGCCTGACGGCCGGCGAAGGCGGCCAGCAGGGCGGTCAGCAGGAGCGCGGTCTCGGGGCCGAACCGCCCGCCGACGACCGCACCCAGGCAGAAGGCGCCCAGGAGGGCCGCCCATGCCCCGTGCTGGCGCGGGATCGTGAGGGGGAAGACGGAGGCCGCCCTCGTCGCGGGCGCGGCGTTCGCCGGGCGGTTGCCCGAGCCCTCCCCGGCGCGGGCGAAGATCGGCCGGCATCCGGTCATCTTCACGAGCCGGGGCGAGGTGTCCATTCCTGTGTGCGACATGCGGGGCGGCCTCCCGGGGGCCTTGATCATATATAGGACCCGATAGGTCTCATTATAGCTTCCGCCCCGGACGGTGCAAGTCTTTTCAGAAACGGGTGAAGGGCGCAGGTTGAACGGCGCCGGCCGTCCCCATTTTTTGCCCATTTCGAGAAAAAGTTGCCCCATCCGGGGTCC
Organism: uncultured Planctomycetia bacterium; assembly: GCA_964445475.1. Lineage (GTDB taxonomy): Bacteria > Planctomycetota > MHYJ01 > CAYUME01 > CAYUME01 > CAYUME01. The sequence goes on along the minus strand of CAYUME010000069.1, from coordinate 4,747 downwards.
CGGGCGCCTACAATATATATATTGAGTATGCTCTCATTTCCCAGGAGACCCCAAGGAGACTGCGTGTCGGTGTGTTGGTCCGCGGCATGGGCTGTTCGGGCGAAGGGTGGATGTCCTCGTAGTCGGAGGAAGCCCGATGCGGACACGGGAGAAGGGCGAGTTGACGGGGCTCGAGATCCTCGTCGTCGAGGATGACGCGGACAGCCGCGGGTTTCTGGCGCGGCTGCTGCAGGACTGCGGGGCGCGGGTGACGACGGCCGCGGACGGGTCTGAGGCGATTCAGGCCGCATCCACGGGCGACTACGACCTGATCCTGACGGACCTGCGGATGCCGGAGATGGACGGCCTGGAGCTGACCCGGGCCGTGCGGCGCCTCTCGCTTGGCGCGCACGTCATCGTGATCACGGCCTACGGCGATTGCGCCTCGTTCACCAATGCCATGGACCTGGGGGCGGACGCCTTCGTCCGGAAGCCGTTCACGGTGGACCAGATCCTGGAGGTCATCCGTTCGGCGATGTCGCGCGTGGCCTGAGCGACGGGACGCCCCCCGGAGCCTCCTCCGGGGGGTTTCGTTTCCCGCGTTCCGGGGGATGCCATGACGTCCCGGGCGGCGGACTCCTCGGCGACGGTCCAGGCCCTGTCGCGGCCGCCGGCCGGCCGGCGGGTGGCGGTCCGGGAGTTCTTCTCGGCGCTGGCCTCGCCCGACACCTACAATCTCCGCAGGAACATCTATATCCCCTTCGGATTCCTCTTCGGGCTGCCGATCCCCTTTTTCTCCGTCGGGATCGACCTGCTGGCCTCGAACCGCGCCTTCGGGTGGGTCGAGGCCGCGGGGGCCTTCGACCGGCATCCCGTGCACTGGTTCTTCGCCCTCCACCCCCTCCTCTTTGCGATCGTCTTCGGCGCCATGGGGGCGGTCCGCCTGCAGAAGAACAAGCAGATCGGGCGCCTGGTCGACACCCTCGAGACGAAGCTGCAGTCGCTGGCGGAGGCGAACGCGCAGCTCCAGGATCTCGACCGGATGCGGTCGGAGTTCCTGGCCAACGTGAGCCACGAGCTGCGCACGCCGCTCGTGAGCATCTCCGGCTACACGGAGATGATCGTGCAGGGGCGGCTGGGGGAGACGACGCCCGACCAGCGCGAGGCGCTGGCGGTGGTCGCCCGGAACGTCGAGCGGCTGATCTATCTCATCGAGGAGCTGCTGGAGCTGGGTCGGATGGAATCCAACCGGACCCAGTTCGTCCAGGTCTCCTTCGATCTCGTCGAGGCGGTGCGGGCCGCGGCGGAGTCGCTCCGGCCCCAGCTTGACGCGAAGGCGATCCGGTTCGAGCTCGGCGGGTCGGACGGGCCCGTTTCGGTCCTCGGGGACCGGGAGAAGATCGTCCGGGTCTTCGTGAACCTGCTCGCCAACGCGTGCAAGTTCACGCCGGAGGGCCGCCGGGTCGGCGTCCGTCTCGCGCCGGGCGCGCGGGGCGTGGAGGTGGAGGTCTGGGACGAGGGGCCGGGGCTCTCGGAAAGCGACCTGCGGCATCTGTTCGAGCGCTTCTGGCAGGGTTCGGACCTGAAGAGCCGAGGCGCGGGAGGCTTCGGCCTCGGCCTGGCGATCGTCAAGGAGATCCTCGAGCGTCACGAGAGCCGGATCTACGCCGCCAACCGGGCGGAGGGCGGCGCCCAGTTCCGGTTCCGGCTCCTGGCCGCATCCGACGACGCGCCGCGCTCCGCCGCGCCGGTCGTCGACGGACGCGCGAGCGCGATTTCGGGAAAGACGTAGGGGAAGAGAGCGTGGAGCGCAGGGCGTAGGGCGTGGGGGGACGGCGCGTCCTTCGGGCATCCTGCATTCTCCATCCCGCAATCCGCATTCCCCTATTCTCCCCCGCCGCGCATCCCGGTATAGTGTCTTTCCCTTCGCCCTGCCGGAGAGCTTCCCGTGACGGAGTCGGGGCAGACCGGACGGCACGCGGACGTCGCGATCCGCCTCGGCGGCGGGGCCGGCGACGGCGTCGTCAGCGCCGGCGAGATCCTCGCCCGGGCCGCGGCGCGGGCGGGGCTCGGCGTCTGCGGCTGGCGGGACGTCCCCACCGAGGTCCGGGGCGGACGCGCCGGCTTCACCCTCCGACTCGGCGCGGGGCCGGTCCTGGCCCCGCCGGACGCCCTGGACGTGCTGGTGGCCCTCGATGCCGATGCCGCCGTCTCCCCTGCCGGCGCGTTGCGCGAGGGCGCCCTGCTGATGCACGAGGCGGACGGCGTCGAGCCCGCCGCGCCCGCCGGGATCGCAAAGGTCGGCCTTCCTTTCGGGGACGTCGCGCGCCGGGAGGCGGGGACGGCTCGGGCCCGGAACGGGGTCGCCCTCGGCGCCGCGGCCGCGGCGCTGGGGATCCCGCCGGGGCTCGTCGAGGAGGTGGCCGCAGCCCGTTACGGCTGGAGCGGGCCGGACGGCGAGGCCGGGCGGAAGGCGTTTCGCGCCGGCCATGACCTGGCGCTCGCGCGCGTCGGTGCGCGCCGCCTCCGCGCCCTTCCGGCCGGCGCGGCCCCCGCGCAGGTCCTGATGACCGGCAACGAGGCGGTGGCGCAGGGGGCGGTGGCCGCCGGCTGCCGCCGCTTCTACGGCTACCCCATCACGCCCGCCACCGAGATCCTGGAGGCGCTTGCCGCCGAGCTCCCGAAACGGGGCGGCTCCGCCCTGCCGGTCGAGGACGAGCTGGCCGCGCTCGCGATGTGCCTCGGGAGCTCCTTTGCCGGCGACAAGGCGATGACCGCCACCTCCGGGCCCGGCTTCTCGCTCATGGCGGAGCTGCTCGGACTGGCCGCGGCGGCGGAGATCCCGGTTGTCGTCGTGGACGTCCAGCGCGCAGGGCTGTGCACGGGGATGCCGACGAAGACGGAACAGGGGGATCTCCTGGCCGCCGTCTTCGGCGGGCACGGCGAGTTCCCGCGGATCGTCGTCGCCCCGGTGGACGTCGGGGACGCGTTCCGGCAGACCGTCCAGGCATTCAACGCGGCGGAGCGGTGGCAGCTTCCGGTGATCGTCCTCAGCGACCAGGATCTCGCCCAGCGGCTCCAGACGGCCACCGAGCCGGACCCCGCGGCGGTGGCGGTCGTGGAGCGGGCGCGTGAGGCGCCGGGGGGGGGCGCCTTCCGCCGCTACGCGCCCGCGCCCGGCGGCGTCTCGCCGATGCCGGTTCCCGGCACGCCCGGCTGCTGCTGGCGCGCGTCGGGCCAGGAGCACGACGCGGCGGGGCTGCCCTCGGCCGACCCGGAGAACCACGTCCGGATGATGCGGCGGCGCGCCGCGAAGCTGGAGGCGGCGGCCGCCGAGGCCTGCGAGGCGGAGGCCTTCGGCGATCCGGCGGCGGAGACGCTCGTCCTCGGGTGGGGGTCGACGTACGGCGCGGTCCGGGAGGCGGTGGAGCGTCTGTGCGCGGCGGGGACGCCGGTGCGCGGGCTCTACCCGAAGCGGCTCTGGCCCTACCCGGCGCGACGGCTGGAGGCGGAGGTCGCGCGGGCCCGCCGGGTGGTCGTCCCCGAGACGAATTTCGCAGGCTCGTGGGCGCGCCTGGTCGAGATGCACCACGGGGTGCGCGCGGTCCGCGTCAGCCGATTCGACGGCCGGCCGTTCCTGCCGGGGGAGCTGGCGGACCGGATCGGGGAGGCCGCGCGGGGCGGCGCGTGATGGCGCGCGCCGGGTGCCGTCATCGCTGGACACACCGGCGCGCGGGTGCCGGTGCCGTGACGGGTCATCTCGTCGGGGAGGCTCTCGTGGCCGAGGTCGACGGGCGGTCCGGATCCGCGGGCGGCACCGGGCGGGACTCCTGGCGGAGCGGCGTCGAGCCGGTGTGGTGCCCCGGGTGCGGGGACCACGCCGTGCTGAAGGCGCTGGACGGGGCGCTCGCGCGGTCGGGGGCGCGGCCGGAGGAGGTCTGCTGGGTGAGCGGGATCGGATGCGCCTGCCGGCTTCCCTGCTTCCTCCAGGGCTACGCCTTTCACGGCGTCCACGGCCGGGCCCTGCCCGTGGCGACGGGGATCAAGCTCTCCAATCCGCGGTTGCGCGTGATCGCGACGATGGGGGACGGCGACGCCCTGAGCATCGGGGCGGGCCACTTCCCCCATGCCTGCCGGCGGAACCCGGGCGTGACGTGCCTCGTGCTGGACAACGGGCTCTTCGGGATGACGAAGGGGCAGCCGTCGCCCACGGCGCCGCGGGGGGCGGTCTCGCGGGCGACGCCGGGGGGAAGCCTCGAGTCGCCGCTCGAC
>CAYUME010000069.1:0-486 GCA_964445475.1 uncultured Planctomycetia bacterium | reverse complement strand
TCGCAGCCACCGTGTCCGTCGCCGGTGTCTGGCGCCTGTGGCTGCCGCTCGACCCCGTGGCGCTGGCGGTGGCGAGCGGCGCGACGTTCGCCGCACGGGCGGTGGCGACGGACGCCCTCGGGATGGCGGGTCTCCTCGACGCCGCGCTGGCGCACCGGGGCTTCGCCCTGCTCCACGTCCTCAGCCCGTGCGTGACGTTCGGCGGCCCGGACCCGCACGCGGCGCTCCGGGCGTCCGTCCGCCCGCTGGAGGGGACGGGCGGGATCGGCGATCGCGGCGCGGCGGTGGGGGCGGCCCTGGCGCGGGACCCGGTCCGGACCGGGCTCTTCTGGCGGGAGGCGCGGCCGACGCTGGAGGACGAGGTCGCCGCCGCGGCGGCCGCGGCGCGCCCGGCCGTGCCGGAGCGGGGGCCCGGCCGGCATCCGTGAACGGCCGGGGATCCCCTCCCCGCCGCCCGGCGGGGCGACCCGCCCGCATTTCCTTGAT
>CAYUME010000068.1:11161-12717 GCA_964445475.1 uncultured Planctomycetia bacterium | reverse complement strand
ATTCGGGGCGGGCGAACTCCCAGGGATGCGGCAGGCGCAGCCAGTTGTCCGGCTCCTCCACCTGCGCCCCCTCGCGGATCTCCTGCCGGAAGATCCCGTACTCGTAGCGGAGACCGTAGCCCATCGACGGGTAGGCCAGCGTGGCAAGGGAGTCGAGGAAGCAGGCGGCCAGTCGGCCGAGTCCGCCGTTCCCGAGGCCCGCGTCGGGCTCGAGGTCGAGCATCGCCTCCCAGTCGTAGCCGAGTTCGCGGAGCGACTCGCGGCAGACCCCGTCCGCGCCGAGGTTGACGAGATTGTCGTGGAGGGAGCGCCCGAGGAGGAACTCCATGGAAAGGTAGTAGACGCGCTTGACATTGCGGTGGTGGTAGAGCTGCTGGGTCTCGATCCAACGCTCCATGACGCGGTCGCGCACCGCCCACGCAAGGGCAAGGAAACGGTCGTAGGCGGTGGCGCTATAGCGGTCCTTGGCCAGGGAGTACTTGAGGTGGGCGGCAAAGTCGTGACAGAGGCCCTGCCGGTCGAGGCCGCGGCGGAAAAAGGCGTTCGAATTGGCCATGCCGGGTTCCGAACGAAGGGGCACGGAAGTCGGCGCAAGCCCGCGCCGGGGGCGGCCACGCCGCAGGAGCCTATCGCCCCGGGGCGCCAGGCGCAATAGTTCTCCGGGCCAGGATCCCGGCCCCGCTCCGCTACCGGGCCCGCACCACCCGCAACGCGATATCCTCGGAGAACGGCGGGGAGGCCAGCTTCTTGACGCCGCCCGCGTGGTCGAACGACTCGAGCTTGTCCACCGCACCCGTCACCGGATTCATCCACTCGGCCTTGTAGGGGCCGGCGGGCAGGTCGAGTGCCAGCGCGACCGGCGCCGGGCCCTCCACCGCGCGGACGAGCGGGGAGCGGCCCGTCCAGTCGAAGTCCACGACCGGCTCCGTGCGGACCAGCCGCAGCTTCTTCATCCCCCGGTCGCCGAAGTACTCCCCCTTGAGGCCCCGGCCACCGCCGTCCGGATTCACCAGGCGGCGGGCGGGAACGACCTCCTTCTTCCCGCCGGGCGGAGTCCAGAGCAGCCGCGCAACCGTCCCGGCGTCGCCCTGGCTGTGCTCCATCCGCACCTCGACCGGCGCCCCCGCCTCCAGGGCGATCTTCGCCGACTCTTCCGCCTCGCCGCGATCGGTCCAGCTGTCGACCAGCTGCCGGCCGCCCACCCAGAGACGGACGCCGTCGCCGGCGACGGCATGGAAGACGTACTCCCCCGAGACGGGCGGGTCGAGAAGACCCGTCCAGCGCGCCGCGAAGGCCTTGCCCTTGACGCCGAGGGCGCTGACATAGACCGCAACCGCCTTTCCCGGCTCGACAAGCGCGCGGGCGTCGAGGCCATCCGGGACGCCCCCCGCGAGGACGGAGTGGTCGGGCTGCATGCGGATAAAGGCGAGACCGTGCATGAAGTCCTTGAGGATCTTCATCTGCTTCCGGAACGACGGGCTCCCGCCGCCGGGGGACTTGTACTCGAGGAAGTCGCCGCGCGGGTGCTTCGGCGTGAAGGAGTAGTCGAGATTGTT
>CAYUME010000068.1:2820-11151 GCA_964445475.1 uncultured Planctomycetia bacterium | reverse complement strand
CGGTCCGAGCGTGTGGGTGGCCGGGTGGTATTGCGAGATTGTTGAAAAGGGCGCCGCCGGCGAGGAGGAAGTGCCAGCCCTCGGTGCGGTAGGTGACGTCCGCATGCCCGAGAAACCCGGTCTCGTTCTCGCCGATGACTTTGTTCAGGGCGAGGTTCATCGCGACGACGTCGGGGGGGACGCAGTAGTGAAAGTTGAAGATGGAGACGGCCGGGTGGGGCTCCTTCACCCGGGCGCGTCCGTTGGCCACGTTCATCGAGAGGAGATGCCTTGCGGGAAGCCCCGTTTCGGCCTCCACGATGACGTCCGCGATCCGGTTCTGCCAGGCCTGGGTGACGCCGCCGAAGTAGGGCTCGTTGCAGACCTCGTAATAGAGGTTGTCGAAGTCCTTGAGCTCCGCGACGAGCTTGCGGGTGACGGCCTCCTGGACGGCGGTGAGGGCCTCCTCCTTGAGGGCGTAGGGGTCGTTGCGCTTGCAGGTCCCGACGCCGTTGACGTTGTTCGCGGCGTTCATCGGGGAGGCCTTCCAGAGCTTCTCGTCGTAGTTGGGACAGAAGAGGTTGAGCTCGACGACAATGCCGCGCCTCGAGGCCTCAGCCATGTAGTCCCGAAGGCGCTTGAAGTAGGCCTCGTCCCATTTCGTCAGGTCAAACTTGTTGCCGCCGTCGAAGTAGCCGGGCTGGTCGGAGCGGGCCCAGGGACAGATAAATCGGTCGGGGTCGGGAGCGAGGGTATTGTCGGTGATGTTGAAGGAGCCGGGGATCTCGCGGTAGGTCCCGGCGAAGGTGCGTGTGTGGTTGAGGCCGTCGGCGGCAAGGGCGTCGAGGTAGGCGACGTAGTCGAAGTCGAGGTTGAGGACGGCGCCGTAGTGCTCGCCGGAGGTGACGAGGACGGCGGGCTTGCCGCGGAAGAGGAAGTAGCGGGGGTTGTCGGGGTGGAGGCGGAGGGGCTCTGCGGCACGGGCGAAGGCAGCTGCGCAAGCAAGAATCCCAACCGCAAACGAAAGGCGCAGCATGGAATCCTCCGTAGAAACAGAGTCCCTGTTACGATAAGTAACACACAGAAGCCGGCCGGCATCTGCGCAATTGTCACGCAACCTGCAGGCGGACTGCAACTTACAACACAATCGGGAATTTGGCACGATATTTGCATGGACTTCTTTCCGCCCAGGACTCACGGACGAGTCCGGATTTGCTGGTTTCTAGAAACCAGAAGGAGGCCGTATGAAGGAGGTCGAAATCAAGAGCGTGCGCCTGTACAAGGTTCTTGGCAATCCCCTCCGCCGGAAGATCCTTGGCGTGCTCCTCCAAGCCCCCGCGCACTCTGAACAGATCGCCCGGCTCACGGGACGCATCCTCACCGCCGTCTCCCACGATGTCGCTTGACCAATCCGCAAAAAGCGCGAACCGCCGGCCCGCCCGCCGGTTCAACTCCATAAAGCCCGGGAGAGGCTATCCATGGACTGCTCCTCCGCCCGCCCCGAGATCCCGGCCCTGGTCCAGGGCGAACTGGCCGATAACGCGCAAAGGGAGATTGAAGACCACCTCCGCGCCTGCCCCGCCTGTTCCGCGGAGGAGCGGGCGGTTCGGGACCTCCTGGATGCCTTACGTGACGCCGCTGACGCCGCCCCCTCCCCCGCTGTCTGGGAAGCCATACGACGTGGGACCGGCGCCCCGGCCGACGCGCCCCGGCCGGAAGCCAGGCCCCCCCGGCCTCTCTTCTTCCGCAGCGCGGCGGCGGCCGCCACCGTCCTGGTCTTCGGCGCATTCTTCCTCTTCCGCCCGCCCCCCGGGTCCCGCCCGGTCCCTGTCGCCGCGGTGACCGCTTCCGCAGGAGCCGACGTGACGATCGACGACGCGCCGGTCGCCCGCCCCGACACCCTTGCGGCGGCCGGACAGGCGCTCCGCGTCCGGGGCGCAGGGGGGGCCGTGCTGGTCACGCCCTCGAACGATCGGCTCGTCGCAGGCCCCGGTACCGAGATGCGGTTCACGTCCCCCCGGGACCTCGTCCTCGCGCGCGGGGCGCTGCTGATCGAATCCGGCACGTCGCCTCCCCTGGTCGTTACGACACCGGCCGCCCGGGTCCTTCCCCTCGGCACCCGGTACCTCGTCACGCACGACACGAAGACGCGGGTCTTCGTCGAGGAGGGAATCGTCCGGCTTTCGGGATCGGGGAAGGACCTCGACGTCCCGGCCGGAAGCGCCGCGCGAACCGAAGCCGGATCCCCGCCTGCACCGGACGTCGTTAAGGACATCGCCGACCTCCTCCGTCGTCACGCGGACGCCGCCGCCCCCTCCGGCCTCCGGCTCGAGGCCCGGTTGGCCCCGCCGAACGCGGTCGGCATCGCCTCAACCCGGTGGCGCCTGACCGTCCGCCTGCTGAAGGATCCCGGGACCGGGCCGCCCGAGGCCCGCGTCTCAACGATCGGCGGCGGCCTCTCGTATTTGACAGGTGCGGGGGAAGACAAGGGCTCGCCCGGCGCGCCCGCCCCCGTGATCCCGCTCGATCCGGCGGGTCAGTGGGTCGAACGCGGGGAGATCCGGCAGGGCATGGCACGGATCACCCCGGCAGTCCCCTACGAGATCGCCGGCGAGGTGGACCTCGCCGGCCTCCTGCCGAGGGCCGGGTCCCCGGCACGGCTCGTGGTCACCTGGGTCGGCCGTCGGCCCCCGGGAGACCCGCGGGCTTGGGCGGGAGCGCTGGCCTCCGACCCGATTTCCGTTCCCGGGGGCACGGGCGAAAAGTAAAATGAGCCCGTCTCCTGTTGTTGGACGCCTTCTCAATCGGACCTCCGCCATGGCCTCCCGCCCCGTCTCGGACCTGACGCGCCGTCTCGCCGTCCTCCGCGGGGCGGTGCGACGGCTCTACGCCCTCGACGGCGCGAGCCGCCTCCTGCTCGTGACGACGGTCGCGGCCTTCGTCACCTTCCTGCTCGACTGGTCGGTCTACCACTTCCTCAGCGAAGAACTGCCACGGGGCGCCCGGCTCGTGCTGCTGACCGCCGCCGGCGGGGCCCTCCTCTGGTCGGCGGCCCGGCACCTCCTCTATCCCCTCCGCCGGCCGATCACGGATGACGATCTCGCGCTCTGCATCGAGCGGCGGTTCCCCGCGCTGCAGGACCGCCTCATCAGCGCCGTGCAGCTCGCGCGCGTGGCCGAGGACCCGTCGTGGCGGACCTTCAACTCGCCGGCCCTGGTGGAGAACCTGATCACGGAGGCGCGGGAGGAAACACGGCGGATCAATTTCCGCGGCATCCTCTCCCCGCGCGGCGTCCGCCGCACCGCCCTGCTGTCCGTCGCCGCGGCGGCCCTGGGCGCCACCCTCGTGGCCGCGCACCCCCTCGAGGCCTCCATCTGGATCCAGCGCCTCCTCGGCGGCAGCGCGAAGTGGCCCCGCCAGACCTTCCTCCGGGTGGTCGACCCGCCGCGCTTCATCGCCCGCGGAGACGACTGCGTCATCACGGTGCGCGCCTCCGGGCGGATCCCGGACCGCGCGGTGATCCACCACCGCCTGGAGGGCGGTGAGACGGGCGCCGCGCGGATGGACGGCACCCCGGTCGCGGCCTCCCCCGAAGGCGACTACCGCGAGTTCCGGCACGAGTTCCCGCGCGTCGTCGAGTCCTTCTCTTTCAGCGTTCGCGCCGGAGACGACGAAACGGACTGGCAGCGCATCGAAGTCCGGACCGCGCCCTCCCTCGAGTCGATCGCGAAGTGGCTCCGCCCCCCGAAGCACCTGCCGATGACGGAGACGCCGGAGGAGGCCCCCGAGGAGGGCGGGAACATCAAGGCCCCCGTCGGAACGGAGGTCCGCATTCGCGTCGTCGCCAACGAGCCCCTCACCGCCGCCTGGATCCTCTTCGCCTCCCGTCCCGACAAGCGGGAGCCCCTCGCCTTCGCGGCGGACCCGCTGCGCCCGAAGCGGGTCGTGGCCGGCACCCTGACCGTGCGGACGAACGACGAATACCGGCTCGAGCTCACCGGCGAGAACGGTCTCGGCAACCGAGAGCCGATCCGATTCTCCATCCTGGCCGTCCCCGACGCTTCCCCCGCCATCCGCGTCCTCGAGCCCGGCGCCGACCGGATCGCCACCCCCGACGCCGTCTGGCCGCTGCAGATCGAGACCACCGACGACTACGGCATCCGGACCGTCCGCCTGGTCTGGTGGGTGATCGCCCAGGGCCCCGGCCCCGAGCACGCGGTCGACTTCGCCTACCCCGCCCAGAATGACGCCGACTACCGGGCGACGCGGATCGCCTCCCGGTTCCCCTTCGACCTCGCCCGGACCGGCGCCCGCGAGCGCGAGCAGGTCGCCTACCGATTCGAGGCCGCGGACTTCGACGAGACCAAGTCGAAGCCCACCCAGACCCGCACCTACCACTTCACGATCTGGTCCCGAAGCGACCTCGAGAAGCGGGAGGAGGAGACGCTCAACCGGATCAAGGAGGAACTGCGGAAGGTCCAGGATAGCGAGCTGGAGATCCGCAGCAAGACGGTCACGCTTCGGGACCAGCTCCGGACCGCCGAGGCGCTGGACGCCCCCCAGAAGGCCGCGATCCAGGCGCTGGCCCTCGACCAGCGCCGCAAGGTCGGCCAGCGCCTCGAACGCGCCGCCCGCGACCTCCAGGAGAGCGTCAAGGCGGTCCGCCACAACCGGCTCCTCGACCAGGCGGCACTCGAAAAGCTCGAGCGGCTGCAGGCGCTGGCGGAGGAGGCCGCGAAGACCAAGTCCCCCGAGACCGGCTACGCGATCGGGGAGGCCGGCGGCGCGCGCACGCCCGCCGACCGCCGCGAGCGCTTCGACCAGGCCCTCGTCGGCGTCGACCGCATCCTCGCCGACCTCCGAGAGGCCCTCTCCCTCCTCGAGGAGTGGATCAACTACCAGGAGATCATCCGCCGCTGGCGCGAGATCAAGGAGCGGCAGGAATCCGTCAACAAATCGATCCTCGACCTGCTCGGCTCGCCGGAAAAAAAATAAGCCCGCGTCCTGCGTCCCGCGCCGCGTGCCGGCAGGGCTCCTCGGGTCCGGAGCGCCGCCGACCCGTCTGCGGCCCGGGACGAGGCAACCGGAACCTGGAGGCCCCATGCGTTCGCTGCCCCCCCTCCTGCTGATCCTCGCGGTCGCGGCCCTCCCCGCCCGTACCCGGGCCGAGGCGCCCCCGAAGCGCGCGGCCACCTTCGAACAGCAGCAGCAGATCATGACGCAGGTCCAGAAGCTCGAGCAGGACATGGCCCGCCTCATCGACATGATCAAGACGGACAAGCCCCACTATGCCGAGAAGCTCCAGCTGGGGCTCGACCTCATCCGGAAGAACATGCTCCGGCAGGGGCTGGAAAAGGTCGTCGGCGAGCTCCGCGAGGGAAAGGACGTCTTCGAGAGCCGCGAGGAGGCGGTGAAGGTCCTCAAGACCATCGACGACCTGATCGCCCTCCTCACCGACGCCGCCTCCGCGGAGCGCCACAAGGCCCTCCAGCAAAAGATCCAGGAGACGCTCCAGAAGCTCCGCCAGGTCGAGCAGGAACAGCGGGACCACCTCCGGAAGACCCGCGAGATGGATCCCGATCGCGAGCTGGGGCGGGAGGCGCTGAAGGAGCGCCTGGACGCCCTCACCCAGGCCCAGGTCGACCTCGCCTCGCGGATGCCCGACAACCCGGCCGGCGTATCGCGGAGCCTCCAGGAGGCCCGCGACGCCCTTCGCAAGCTCCGCGACGAGCAGACCCGGACGGCGGCGGAAGGCGAAAAAGCCCTCGGCCAGCCGCTCCAGGATCTCGCCGGCCTCGCCCGATCCCTCGAGGATCTCCGGGACCGCCAGGAAGCCGCCCGCGTCGCCACCGACCGGCTCCAGGCCGCCGGGCGGGAGCTCGACAAGGCCGCCCGGGACGTGGAACAGGCCTTCGACGACCAGAAGAGCCTCCGGGACCAGTCGACGAAGGCGGCCAGCGAAGCCGCCCCCGGCACGGCGGAAAACCTCGCCAAGATCCAGGACACGATCGGGCGGCGGCTCGGCGCCGCCGCCCGCGCCCTCGAGGATCTCCCCCCGGAGGCCCGATCCCCCGGCCGGGACGAAGCCCTCGACGCGCTCCGGCGCGCCCGCGCCGCCGCCCGCTCGGCGGAGGAGGAGCTGGCCGGCAAGGACTTCGACCTCGCCCGCGAGGAGCAGGAACGGGCGCTCGACGCCCTCGCCAAGGCCAAGGAGTCCCTCGCGAAGGCCCGCGCCGCGCAAAGCCCCGCCGCCGCGCAGGCCCTCGCCCGCATGGCCGAGGGCCAGCAACGCCTCCAGCAGGAGGCCGCCGGCCTCGCCGACCGCCTCGCGAAGCAGGCCGGGACGATGAAAGAGGAAAATCCCGCACTGGCTCGTGCCACCTCCGGCGCCGCCGAAGCGACGCGGACCGCGGAACGAAACATGGACCAGGCCCGGCAGGGCCTCGCCAAGCAGGACCCGTCCGCCGCCGCGCAGGACCAGGGACAGGCCGTCCAGGCCCTGGAGGAAGCCCTGCAGCAGCTCGGCCGCGCCACGGCGCCCCTCGCCCAGAAGGCCAAGCCCGCCCTCGATGCACTCGCCAATCGCCAGGACGGGCTCGAGAGGCAGGCGTCCGATCTCGCCCGCCAGGTCCGCCAGGCGGCCGCCGAGGCCGAGCACCTCTCCCCCCAGGCCGGGAAGCTCGCCAACGAGGCGGCCGAACAGACACACCGAGCGGGACAGACCATGGAGAACGCGGCACGCGACTTCAGCCGGCAACAGCCCGCCGGCGGCCGCCGGGATCAGGACCGCGCCCTGGAAGAGCTGGATCAGGCGGACCGGTCCATGCAGAAGGCCCTCGAAGCCCTCGCCCGCGACCCCGGCGCCCGCCTCCGCCAGATGGCCGAGGAGCAGAAGCAGCTCGAAGACCGCGCCGCCGAGCTCTCCCGCCAGCTCGACCAGGCGGCCAGGAAGGCCGGCGCCAACCCGGCTGACGGGATGCAGAAGGCCTCCGAGCATACCCGCAACGCCGGGCAGTCGATGAGCCAGGCCGGCCAACAGATGAAGCAGGCCGGCTCGTCAGGACAACCGCAGGGACAGCCTCAAGGTCAACCGCAGGGGCAGCCGGGTCAACCGCAGGAACAACAGCCGGGACAACAGCAGGGGCAACAGGCGGCCCGCCAGTCCCAGCGGCAGGCGCTCGACCAGCTCGAGCAGGCGCGCCGGGCCCTCGAGCAGACCCCGCCCCGGCAGCCGACCCCCGAACAGAAGAAGGCGATGGAGGAGCACGCGAAACGGCAGCAGCAGATCCGGGAGAAGACGGAGGAGCTGCGGAAGGCGGTCGAGGAGATGCGCCGCCAGCAGGCGCAGGGCTCCCTCCAGCGCGCCGGGCAGCAGATGCAGGGCGCCCAGCAGAGCCTCGAGCAGGGCCAGCCCCGCGAATCCGACCCGCAGGAACAGGAGGCCCTCAAGGAGCTCGAGGAAGCCCGGCGCGACCTCGACGAGGCCCGGCGCGAGCTCGAGAGCCAGCAGCAGGAGGAGGCGCTCTTCCGGCTCGAGACCCTCCTCCGCTCCCTCCTGACCCAGCAGGAACAGGTCAACGGGCGCACCCTGGCCCTCGAGGCGAAGCGCCTGGAGACGAAGAGCTTCGCCCGCGTCGACCTCGTCGAGCTCAACAACCTCGGCGCCACGGAGCGCGAGCTCGCCGGCCGCCTCGGCGACGTCCAGAAGACCCTCGAGGAGGAGAAAGCCGACGTCTTCAACTGGGTCCTCGACAGCATCCGCCAGGACCTCCTCGCCTGCGCCGACCTCCTCGCCCGCGAGCACCGGACCGACGGCTACACGCAGGGGATCGAGGCCGACGTGGTCCGCAAGCTGAAGGAACTGGTCGACTCGCTCCAGCAGGAGCAGGCACGCCGGCGCCAGCAGCGGCAGCGCGGCGGCGGCGGCATGTCCGGCGGCAAGCAACCGCTCGTCCCGCCCCTCGCCGAGCTCAAGATGATCCGGACGCTGCAGCGGAACGTGAACCGGAAGACCAACGACTTCGTCACCCGCGCCGGACCCGACGGGGCCCTCGCGGAGACCGACCGCCTCCTGCTCAGGCGGCTCGTCACCGAACAGGGGGAGATCCACGAATTGACGACGAAGTTCGTCGACATGCTCAAGAAGCTGGCCGGAGAACAACGGCCGCCGCAGGAGTAGCCCCGGAGAGGTCACGGGAGGAATCCATGAGACACCTTGCACTCGCCTCGCTCCTCGCCGCGGCGGCCGCGGCGGCTCCGGCGTCCGCCGGGCCGGCGCCGGATCCCGATCTGCGACCCCGGCCCCCGGGCGGCCGGCAGGGCCCCGCGGGCAGGAGCCCGCCCTGCTCCAGC
>CAYUME010000068.1:0-2810 GCA_964445475.1 uncultured Planctomycetia bacterium | reverse complement strand
CGGCGCCGGATCCCGATCCCGCACCGGCCCCGGTCCGGGAGAAAGACCCCCGCGGGGAGTGGCTGAAGAAGCTGATGGAGGACCTCCAGAAGCGGAAGGCGGCCCCCGCCCCGAAGGCGGGCGAAGCCCCCGGCACCCCGCAGGATCCGGGAGCGGAGGACGAGGAGGAGCCGCGCGCCGATCCGATCAAGACGCTCGAAGACGCCGCGAAGCTCATGGCGGAGGCAGAGGAGCACCTCTTCGCCGCCTCCGCGAAAAAGGGGCTGTCGAAGGGGACGGAGGCCGAGCGGAAGCTGACCCCGCCCGGGACGCCGCCGAAAGAAACGGGTAAGAGTCAGACTCCGCCCGACGGGACGCCCCCCCCGCCCGACGGCGGCGGGCAGGCCCTGGAGAAGATGAAGCTCGCCCAGGAGAAGATCGACAAGCTCCTCGGCGGTGCCGACAAAAAACAGAAGGACACGATCGACCTGATCAACCTGCTCATCCGGCAGGCGGGCCAGGTCGAGCAGCAGAGCCAGCAGCAACAGCAGCAGCGCCAGCAGCAACAACAACAGCAGCGGCCACAAAGCCAGCCGCAGAGCCAGCCCAACGCCAGCAACCCGGCCGAGCGGCCGTACACGCCGCCCCCGTCCCGCGAGGGGACCGCACCGCCCCGATCCGCCGACCGCGCCGACCGCTGGGGCGACCTCCCCCCCCACATGCGCGACGAGACCAACCAGGGCCTCCGCCAGGTCGAGGAGTTCCCCTCCGAGTACCGCGAGCTGCTCCAGGAGTATTACAAGCGCCTGTCGGGAGGGGATTAGCGCGGCATTCCCCCGCCGTGCGGTCGGGTGCCTTCCCCGGATTGACCGATCGCGGGTCCCAGATTCCTCCCCGGGAAATCCTCATGCGTCACCCCCACCGACTCCTCGCCGCGGGCTTCACCCTCCTCCCGCTCCTCGCCATCCCCCTCCTCGCACAGGAACCGGCGCCAACGCCTCCGAAACGCGAGAAGCCGCTCGTCCGGGCCGTGCTCCACAGCTACGGCCGCGTCGAACGTCGGGCCCGTGAGCTCGCGGAGGAGGCCGGCCGGCCGGGCGTGGAGGCCTTTGCGCTCGGCCTCCTCGAGGGCTTCCTCCAGGCCCCCGCGGGCGGGTTCGCCGGCCTGGACCGCACGCGCCCGATCCAGGCGGCCGTCGCCTCGCCCAACCTCCTCGGCATCCCCCGCGTCGTCGTCACCGTCCCCGTCGCGGACCGCGCGGCGGCGGAACAGACCCTCCGGGCGATCTTCCCCGAGACCGTCACCGAGGGGGACGCGCTGCGCCTCCAGGGCGGACCGACCAACCTGGCCGCCCGATTCGACGCGGCCTCTGCCACGCTAGCGGTCGCCCTCACCCTCGACGCGCTGACCTCCGTCGACACGTCGCTTCCCGATGAGGCCGGAGGAGACGCCGGAGGACCGGACCTGGTCATCCGCTGGGACGCCGACGCGACCCGACGCCAGTTCGCCCAAGAGTGGCGGACGGCCCGGGACGAGCTCCGGACCTCGCTCCGAGACGCGCGAGCGGGATTCCTCGACGAGGCCGCCAACAACCCCGTCGAGCGGGCCGCCCGGGAGACCTTCTACGACCTCCTGACCAGGAGCCTGGAACAAGGCGCGGACGATTTCGCAAGCCTGGACTGGAGCCTGACGATCGATCCCGCCGGGTGGGAAACGACGCTGTCGGCCCGGATGCGGGCCGGTTCCCCCTCGGCCGTGTTCCTCGACCGGATCGGGAGCCCCGAAATCGCGATGCCGGCCCCGGCGCCCGATGCGCTCGCCCGCGTGGAAGGAGCGGTCGGGCTGACGGACGAGCTGAGGACCCTGGCCCGAGCCGTCCTCGAGGCGTCGCGCTCCGGGCTGACGACAAAGGAAGATCCCGCCCCGGAACCGGACGAGACCCGACAGCAGGCCGAGCAGGTCCTGGGCGGCTTCCGGCGCCTGCTCGCCCAGCCCGCCCTCGCCTTCACCGTGGATATCGCGTCCGACACCGCCACGCCCGAGGTGACGGGGTGCCTCCTCCTGGTCGGGGCCGGCCCGATCACGGACACGTGGCTGGAGCAGCTGTCCCGTCTGAAGCCGGTGGTGACACGGGACGTCGCGCGTCATGGCGAGACGGCCATCCACCGGATCGCCGGGATACCGGCCGGCACGGCCGACGCCGCGACGGAGACCCAGGCTGCCCTGCACGTGGCGGCGGAGGGGGACTATCTGGCGGCCGGCCCCTCGGTCGACGCAGTAAAGCGACAGCTGGACCGGCTTCGGGCGCGGGCCTCGAGGACCGAGTCGACGCCGGTCGACCCTGCGCCGGCCGGATCGGTCCTTCGCTCCGGCACGCTGGCACGGGTGGACGTCTTCGCGAGCCGGCTGCTGCGCGGCGCATGGGCGAACGCGTCCTTCGTCGACACCGGGGACCCGGCCGTCCGCCGATTCCTCGACCGGCTGACCGCGGAGGTCGAGCAGCCCCTGAGCGTCGACCTCCGGTCGGGCGGGAGCGCCCTGTCACTCCGGGTCGCGCTCCCGGGACAGCTCGTGCGCGCCGTCCTGGCGGCAGTTGGCGAGCGTCTGCCGAGAGGGACAGAACAGAAGGAAGCCACGCCGGCGCCCGGCAGGGAGCAATAAGACCCCGGGAGATTGACTCTGAGATCGCAGAGGGCGCAGAGGCGGCAGGGGGAGGTGCCGCAGAGGTCGCAGAGCCGAAGATCCAGCCGTCCCGTCCCCAGGTGCCTACGCCGCCCAACCCTTGACTTCCCGCACCGCCACGACTATCATCCGTCCCTTCGGCGGACCG
>CAYUME010000067.1:8108-12723 GCA_964445475.1 uncultured Planctomycetia bacterium | reverse complement strand
GGCGAGGCGGGAGCGAGTGTAACAAGGGGGCCCGGACCGGGGCAACAGGAATGCAGGTGAGCCCGCCCGGCGCGTGTCCGGGGGGCCCGTCTCCCCTGTTTCGGTGGCGGGCCCCCGCGTTACCGACGCGCTCCGCGCGGGGTCGATTCGCCCGCACGGAGCCGTTCCTGCGGTCGGATCAATTTTCCTTTGCGCCGGGAAGGGGAGGGATTATACTCGGACCTTCGCGGGTTGGCCGGTGGGAGGGGTCACGATGCGCGGCTTTTTCGGCGTGGTCCTTGTCGTGGCCGGCGTCTTCCTGGTCTACCTGTTCGGCGCCATGGGCATCGCGGCCGCAAAGGCCGCCCCGGCGGGGCTCTCCGGCTCGGCCTTTTCCCTCCCCCTGCAGACGCTCGGCGCGAGCTACCCCAAGGATGCCCTCTGCCTGATGGGCGGCCTGGCCGCGCTGGGCTGGGGCCTTTTCCTGCTGGTGAAGAGCGCGGGCGCCCCCGCGCCGGGTCACCTCGGCGTCTCCTCGTCTCGGCTCTCGGCCCGGCTGGAGGGGGTCGAGGTGACGACCGGGACGTACACGCGCGGGTTCTTCCTCCTCGCCCTCGGCGCCTGTCTGGCCGTGGCGGTCGTCGCGATCGGATCGGCGTCCGGGGCCCGGGCGGCGATCGTCGGCGGCTTTGTCGTCGTCGCCGGGGTTGCGCTCCTGGAGGCGCTCGTGCTGGGCATCCTCTCCATTTTCGAGTCGGGCAAGCCGGTGATCGTCCTGTTCGTGGCCTGGATTCTTTTCGCGTCCGCCCTCGGTTTCGGCATCGCCGGGATCGCGCTGGGCGGCGCCTTGGGATGATTTCTCGCGGGCCGTCACGGGCCTGCCATGCCCTATGCCCATCAAACTCTGCCAGAACTGCGGCTTGAAAGTCTTCGTCGAGGAGGGGCAGCCGATCCCCGTCCCCTTCCTCTGCGCACGCTGCCAGGCGGCGATGCGAGCCGCCCAGCATCAGCACGAGCGGGCCCCGACGCTGACGATGTCCAACCGGCCGCGGCCGATCAGCGTCAACGTCCCGGCCCCTGCCGTCGCGACCGCCCCCGCCCCCCCCGCCGCCCCGGGCGAGCCGGGGAAGTCCCAGCTCAAGTGCCCGGGCTGCAGCGCGACCTTCTCCGTCCGGTTGCCCGATCAGCCGGCGCGGGGCAAGTGCCCCAAGTGCTTCCAGTCGCTGCTTGTGTATCCCGACGGCACCGTGGTGATCTCGAAGTCTTCCGCTTCGGGGATTCAGCCGGCCGTCGGCGGTTCGCTTTCCGCCTCGCGCGTGGGGCAGCCGGCCGTCGGGGGCGGATCGCCTTCCGCCTCGCGCGTGGGGCAGCCGGCCGTCGGCGGCGGATCGCCTTCCGCCTCGCGCGTGGGACAGCCGGCCGTTGCGGCCGTGCCGGCCGACGATTCCGACGGTCAGGCCGCATCGCCGTCGACGTCGCGGATCGGGCGCCCCACGGGGTCCCGTCCGGCGGCCCCGGCCCCGGAGGCGGCCCCCGTGTCACCGGAGACATCCCCCGAGGCCGCCGCATCCGAGCCGGTTTCGATGGAAGGCCCGCAGGACTCCCAGGACGTGGCTTCCGGCTCAGGGGAGGCGGTTTCGGACGCGGACTCGACCCGGTCGGGCCGTCACGCCGTTGCCGCTTCAGCCGCGGGATCTTCGGCCTCGACGACGTCCGGGGCCGCCGTCAAGCTCAAGGCCGGACGCGATGCGAAAGGATTGCGAAAGATCGGATCTCAGCGGCGCAGCGAGGCCGCCCTGCTCGTGGGCGACAGTACCGGCAAGCTCTACGCCACGGTTGTCGCGGTTGCGCTTCCCGTCCTCCTCGGCTTTGTCCTCTACCTGCTTCGCGAGACCCCCTCGGTTGCCGGCCTGCTCAAGCAGGTGGGGGCGCCGTACAAGGAGGGATTGAGCTTCGTGGGGAAGACCACGATGCAGGCCCCGGGTGCGGGGGAGAAAGAGCCGGCTTCCGACAAGGGGCCGAGAGCGGGCGAGACGAAAGACCCCGGAACCGATAAGGAGGCCGGAGCGAAGCCGGAGGCCGCCCCTGAAACGCCCAAGACCGACGTGCCGGCCGAACCCAAGGCGGACGCACCCCAGCCGGACCCCCCCAAGGCCGACGGGCCGGCCGTGCCCGCAGAGCCGAAGGCGGATGCCACCCAGCCGGACCCTCCTGAGGCCGGCGACTCTTCCTCCCCCGCTCCCGCCGATCCGAAGTAGCCAGTCTTGACAGGGTCGTCCTTCCCGGTCCAGCCGCCCCTTCCGCCATTTCCATCGCCCGAGCCGAAGCCTCGTTTCTCTTCGGCGGCGGGGCTTCACGACAAGTGGGAAGAGCAGGGCGACGCCCTGTCCGTCGGGCGCGCCCGGCGCGTTCGGATATGCGTTGACAAGCCCGTGGGCTCGGCTGTAAGTTGCTGTCGGTCAAGGAGTTGTTACGTCACTCTGGCGATGTGATGCGTCTTGCTGTCACATTCCTTCGTCCCGGATGAAATCGACCGGCACGGGCGAGTGGAGGCATGATTCCATGCGGCGTGAACGCGGGTTCACCCTCATCGAGATCCTGGTCGTTATCTCCCTGCTGGCCATGCTTCTGGCCGTGGCGGTCCCGTGCCTGCTGCGGTCCCAGATGGCCGCCCGCCAGGCGAGCGCCTGCGGCCTGTTGAAGTCCTTGGTGGGGAACGAGGCGATCTGGCACGCGCAGGACTTCGATCGGAACGGGGTGGCCGACTACTGGGTGAGGGACGTGCAGGGGATGCATAGCCTGGTGGATGCGGGCGGGAATGCCGTGGCGCTGGTCAGTCGCTCCGTTGCGCAGGCCGACCGGAGCCCGGCGTTCGCCTATCCCGTTTCTCCGGGCACCCTGGTTTCCAGCCAGGGCTACTTCGTGCAGGCCATGGCAAAGGACCAGGGGGGGCAGCCGTACGTGGATCCTCTTCTCCCCCCCCCCACGGCTGCCCCCGCGGCCGTCTCCTGCACGAACCGCGGCCGGTACGGCTTCACGGCCTTTCCCGAGACGTACGGGCGCGACGGGGTCTCCGTCTATGTCGTGTCGGAAGACGGGGTCATCTGGGAGAAGAGCGACGGGGATGGTGCGCGGGTGCTGGATCGCGCGCAGGTGAAGGCCGACGCGTTGTGGAGACCGGCGGGGAGTTGACGCGCGTGCGCAGGCTTTCTAGGCCTCTTCCAACGCCTTCTCCGCCCGCCGCCGCGTCCGTTCGTCCAGGATCTGCTTCCGCAGGCGGATCGTCTTCGGCGTCACCTCCACCAGCTCGTCCTCCGTGACGTATTCCAGAGCCTCCTCCAGCGAGAAGCGCTTGGGGGCGGCGAGGACGACGGTGGCCTCGGCGGTGGAGGCGCGCATGTTGGTGAGGTGCTTCCGCCGGCAGACGTTGACGACGATGTCGAGGTCCTTCGGGTTCTCGCCGACGACCATGCCCTCGTAGACGCGGTCGCCGGGGCCGACGAAGAAGGTGCCGCGGTCCTGGAGGTCGTTGAGGGCGTAGGTCGTGGCGGGGCCGGTTCCCATGGAGACGAGGGCGCCGGTGATGCGCTGGGCGATCGGCCCCTTGTAGGGCTCGTAGGTGTCGAAGGCGTGGTACATCACCGCCTCGCCGCGTGTGGCGTTCAGCAGCCGGCTCGCCAGGCCGATCAGTCCGCGCGAGGGGATCCGGAAGAGGAAGTGGGCCCGCCCGCGCTTCATCTCCATCTTCACGGCCACGCCCTTGCGGCCGCCGAAGAGCTCGATCACTTTTCCCGCGTATTCCTCCGGCACATCGACGGTGGCGACCTCGACCGGCTCGTGAGGCCCGTCCGCCGCCTCGTGCAGGATGACCTGCGGCTTCATGGCCTGCAGCTCGTATCCTTCGCGCCGCATCGTCTCGATCAGGATCGAGAGGTGCAGCAGGCCCCGGCCGGAGACCTTCCACCGGTTCGGGGCGTCGGTGTCTTCCAGGCCCAGCGCCACGTTCGAGCGGAGCTCCCGCTGCAGGCGCTCGCGGAGGTGACGCGAGGTCACGAACTGTCCCTCTTCCCCGCTGAAGGGCGAGTCGTTGACCAGGAAGATCATCGACAGGGTCGGCTCGTCGACCTCGATCGGCGGCAGCGCCCGCGGGTCCTCGACGCACGCGATCGTGTCCCCGATGTCGACTTCCGGGATCCCGGCGATGCAGACGATGTCGCCCGCCTCCGCCGCAGCGACCTTGTCGCGACGCAGGTTGACGAAGACGCGCAGGTCGACGATCTTCCCCTCCTGCCGGCCGCCGGTCCGCTTGATCAGGACGACCGGCTGGTCGGCCCGCACGGTCCCCCCCACGATCCGCCCGATGGCCATCCGGCCGACATAGTCGTTGTAGTCGATGTTGCTGACCAGGATCTGCAGCGGCGCGGCGGGATCCCCGGCGGGGGCGGGGATGGCGGCGAGGATCGTATCGAAGAGCGGCCCCAGGTCCGACCAGGTGTCCTCCAGCCGCGTCTTGCACGTCCCCTCCCGGCCGATCGTGTAGAGGATCGGGAAGTCGAGCTGGTGCTCGTGTGCGTCCAGCTCGATGAAGAGGTCGAAGACCTCGTTGAGCGTCTCCGGCGGCCGCGCGTCGGGCTTG
>CAYUME010000067.1:0-8098 GCA_964445475.1 uncultured Planctomycetia bacterium | reverse complement strand
CATCTTGTTGATGACGACGATCGGCTTCAGGCCGTAGCCGAGGGCCTTCTTGAGGACGAACCGGGTCTGGGGCATGGGCCCCTCGGCGGCGTCGACGAGCAGCAGCACCCCGTCGGCCATCCGCAGCACCCGCTCCACCTCGCCCCCGAAATCCGCGTGCCCGGGCGTGTCGATCAGGTTGATCCGGACGCCCTTCCACGACACCGAGGCGTTCTTGGCCAGGATCGTGATCCCGCGCTCCCGCTCCAGGTCGTTGGAGTCCATCACGCACTCCGCGACCTCCTGGTTCTCGCGGTACGCCCCGCTCTGGCGGAGCAGCGCATCCACCAGGGTCGTCTTCCAGTGGTCGACGTGCGCGATTATGGCGAAGTTCCGGAGGGTGTCGGGCATGGCGGGCATCGGCTCCCAACGGCGGTCCCGAGCCGCGCAGGCCCGGGGGACGCTGACGAAGGGGGGAAACTCTACCAGATGGCGGGATCAAACTCAATGGCGGGAGGACGCCGCCGGGCGGGGGTCATCCGCGGATGTGCTTCTCGAGCTTCACGAGCCGCCCGCGCTCGAGGAATTTCAGGTCGTCGACGCACTTCTTCATGAGCGTCAGGCCCAGCCCGCCCCGTCCGGGCTTCGCCGTCCCGCTCAGCGCGGCGTCGATCGGGCCTCCCGCCCCGGCGGCCTTGGCCAGCTGCGCCGCGGCGTCGAAGCCCGCCCCCTCGTCTTCCACGTACGCCGTCACCTTCCGGGGCGTCAGGATGAAGTTCGCCGTCACCGTCTTCTCCGCCTGCCGGCGGTTTCCGTGCTGGACCGCGTTCTGCAGCGCCTCGCTCACCGCCGCCGCCATCGCCGTCTCGTCGTCCCCCGTCAGGCCCGACTGCTCCACCAGCCCCTTCACGAACCCCTGGGCCTTGACGAGGTCCTCGGTCGTGGAGCGGAACTGGAACTTGACCTGGCGCTGGGCGGCCTTCCGGTCCTGCGGGACCCGCCGCAGCTCCGCCTCCGCGATCCGGAAGAGCTGCATGACCTCGAACGGCTCCACGAGGTGGTCGTTCTCCCAGACCTTGAACCGCGCGAAGGCCGACGGCTTCTCGCGCCGGCCATAGATCTTCAGGATCGAGGTGAGGCCGCGCCGGCGGTGGATCTTCACCTCCTCCAGGAACGCCTCCGCCCCCTCGACGCGGTTGTCGAGGACGATCAGGTCCGGCTTGAGCTCCTCCAGGCGGTCCAGGGCCGCCCGGGTGGTCGGGACGATGTTGAACTGCCCGGCCGGGTCGAAGAGGCGCAGCCGCAGGATCTCCGTGAAGAGGTCCGCTTCCGGCGTGACCATCAGGACCGAGGAGTCCTTCGGGCGGTCGGCCTTGCGCCGCCAGAGGGGCAGCTTCAGCCTCAGCCGCGCGTGCGGGTCCTTTCCGTATTTCTTCTTCAGGTACTCGAAGTACCCGTCCTGCAGCCCCTCCCGCGCCGCGTCGCGGAAGTACGTGAGCGCCGTCTTGACATCCTTGCAGAAGGGTACCACCGCCGTCAGGCCGAGGTAGTGCATCGAGAGGCCGACCTCGCGGGGGACCTGCGCGAGCACCAGCTCGCCGCCCAGGGCCCGGAAGTCCCGGTAGTAGCGGATCAGCGCCGAGATCCCCGTCGAATTGATATACTCGACGCGGGAGAGGTCGACGACCACGTTGCGGATGCGGTTCCGGAGGGGATCGCCGAGGACCGCTTCGAAGGTGGCGTTGCTGGCGGCGTCGATGTGCCCGGAGACGTAGACGACCATGGCCGCCCGGCCGCCCTCCATCGGGACCGGCTTGAAAAGGTGCTTCAGCTTCGGCATGCGGGATCCCCTCCTCCGACCGGCGCCCAGCCGGGACGCCGGAACCGGGAATTATATCCCTGCCGGGAGGGGGCCTCAAACAAAATGACCCGGGAACGCCTCCGGGGGGCGGCGGCCCTGGCCGGATGCCGAGCCGGCCCTCGCGCCCTGTGTCGCCGGGGAGGCCCGCCGGACTTATTCCCGCTGTCTGATTCCGTGTCCGATCTGGCACTATACGGCATCCCTGTTCTCGCCTTGTCCCGGAGGCGCTTATGATCCGACGCCGGTCGCGCGTGTCGCGGAGGGCCGTTCTCCCGGCGGTCCTGGGCCTCCTGTCCATGACGGCCCGGGCGCAGGACGGAGCCGACCCGCTGGGGCAGGCCGGGTTCCGGGGCGGCTTGGTCGTGCACCTCGGGTGCGGCGACGCGGGCCGGCTGGAGCGGCTGCGCGCGGGACCCTCCGTTCTCGTGCACGGGCTGGACACGGACGCGGAGAAGGTGACCGCCGCCCGTGCCGACCTCCTCGCGCGAGGCGCGTACGGGCCGGTCTCCGTGGACCGATACGACGGCCGCCGGCTTCCCTACGCGGACAACCTGGTCAACCGGCTCGTGGCCGACGACCCGGCCGGCGTGCCCGAGGCCGAGCTCCTGCGCGTCCTGGCGCCCCGCGGCGTGGCGTGGGTCCGCCGGGACGGCGTGTGGCGACGCGTCGAGAAGCCGTGGCCGGAGGCGATGGACGAGTGGACGCACTACCTGCACGGGGCGGACGGCAACCCGGTGGCCGACGACGCGCTCGTCGGCCCCCCGAAACGGCTCCAGTGGGTCGGCAGCCCGGCCTGGGCCCGCCACCACGACCACATGGCCAGCATGACGGCGCTCGTCTCCGCGGGGGGGCGCCTCTTCTACATCTTCGACGAGGGGCCGACCGCGTCGATCCAGCTGCCTTCCCGCTGGCGCCTGGTCGCCCGGGACGCCTTCAACGGCACGGTGCTCTGGAAGCGCGATATCGGGGAGTGGAACACGCGCCAGTTTCCCCTCAAGAGCGGGCCGGCGCATCTGCTGCGGCGCCTCGTCGCCGTCGGCGACCGTGTCTTCGTCACCCTCGGCATCGACGCGCCGGCGACGGCCCTGGACGCCGCGACCGGCGAGACGGTCCGGACCTTCGACGGCAGCGAGCACACCCGGGAGATCGTCGTTTCCGAGAGCGTCGTCTTTCTGGTGGCGGACGGCGCCGACTCGGACCTGCCGGCGTTCCGGCGCGTCTCGACCTATGTCTGGGAGAACACCCGCGCCGCCAACCCCGGCTGGGGCTGGAAGGGCGATCCGAGGACGATCCTCGCCTACGACGCCGCGTCCGGCCGCCGGCTCTGGACCGCGTCGGCCCCCGTCGCCCCCTGTTCCCTGGCGGCCGACGCCGCGCGCGTCGTCTTCCAGGACGGCGAAAAGCTCGTCAGCCTCGACCGCGTCACGGGAAAGGCGCTCTGGACAGGCGGGCCGGCGCCGACCAAGCTTCCCGTCGCGACCAGCACCGGCCCGCGCGTGCTGCTCTATCAGGATCTCGTGCTGTACGCCGGCAACGACGGCCGGATGTCGGGCTGGTCGGCGAAGGACGGAAAGAGGCTTTGGGAGCAGCCTCACCGGCCCAGCGGCCACGCCTCGCTCCAGGACCTCTTCGTCGTCCAGGGGCTGACGTGGACCGGGGCGATCGGGAACAGCTCCGACGACGGCACCTTCATCGGATACGACCCCGTCACGGGCGAGAAGAAGCGGGAGTTCCCCGCCGACGTGAAGGTCCACTGGTTCCACCACCGCTGCTATCCCTCCAAGGCCGCCGGGTCGTACCTGCTGACGGCGCGGAACGGCACGGAGTACGTCGACCTGGAGAAGCAGACCTGGACGCCGAACCACTGGGTCCGGGGCGGGTGCATCTACGGCGTGATGCCCTGCAACGGCCTGACCTATGCCTCGATGGACGCCTGCGGCTGCCAGCTCGAGGCCAAGCTGACGGGCTTCAACGCCCTGGCGCCGGGCCCGCTCCCGAAGCCGTCGCCGGCCGACCTGGCGCCCGAGGCGCGGCTGGAGAAGGGGCCCGCCTACGGAGGGGCCGAGGGGCCGGACGCCGGCCCCGCCGACTGGCCCACCTACCGGCACGACGCCGCGCGCAGCGGCGCGACGCCCGCCGCCGTCCCCCCCGAGGTCCGGCTGGGATGGGAGGCGAAGATCGGCGGGCGGCTCAGCCCGCCCACCGCGGCGGCGGGGATGGTGTTCGTCGCCGCCGTCGACGCGCACACCCTCCACGCCCTGGACGCGGGGAGCGGGAAGACGCGGTGGACCTTCACCGCCGGCGGGCGCATCGACTCGCCGCCCACCTACTTCAAGGGGCAGGTCCTCTTCGGCTCGACCGACGGGCACGTCTACGCCCTGCGCGCGACCGACGGGGCCCTCGCCTGGCGCTTCCGCGGCGCGCCCATCGACCGCCGCGTGGCCGCCTGGGAGCAGCTCGAGTCCGCCTGGCCCGTCCACGGCAGCGTCCTCGTCCACGACGGCGTCCTCTACGGCACCGCCGGGCGGAACCTGTTCCTCGACGGCGGCATCCGCTTCCTCCGGCTCGATCCCGCCTCCGGCAGGCTCCTCGGCGAGGTCGTGATGGACGACCGCGACCCCGAGTCCGGCGAGGAGATGCACCTCGCCTACCTGAAGAAGACGCCCGGCAACACCATGCCCGTCGCCCTTTCCGACATCCTCTCCTGCGACGGAAAGCAGATCTGGATGCGGTCGCAGAAGTTCGACCTCGACGGCCGGCGCCGCGAGATCGGCCCCCGGCCCGCCGACGAGCAGCCTGCGGAGGACTGCCACCTCTTCTGCCAGGTCGGGTTCCTGGACGACTCCTGGTTCTTCCGCTCCTACTGGACCTACGGCCGGCGCATGACGGGCGGCTACGGCGGCTGGTACCAGGCCGGGCGCTACGTCCCCGCCGGGCGCATCCTCTGCGTCGACGACGCGCGCGTCTACGGCTACGGCCGGAAGCCGGAATACATGGTCAACGCCTCCGTCCTGGAGTACCAGCTCTTCGCGGCCGACAAGGCGGTCTCGGAGGAGGCGATGCAGCACGTCCGCCAGGCCGAGCGGGAGATGAACAAGCGTGCGGACCAGAAGAACGCCGGCTCGTCCGACTGGCTGCTGCGCCACTTCTATCCCTCCCGGGACCTGACCGCGGCCCGGTTCGCCTGGACGATGGACCAGCCGGCGGTCGTCGTCCGCGCGATGGCCGTGGCCGGGGGGACGCTCTTCGTCTCGGGACCGCCGGACGTGATCGACGAGCGCCAGGCCTACCGGCTCCCGGACGACCCCGGGGTGAAAGCGTCGCTGCAGCGGCAGGCCGAGGCGCTCGAGGGCCGGCTCGGCGGCCAGCTCTGGGCCCTGGCCAAGGCGGACGGCAAGCCCCTTGCGCGGGTCGCGCTCGACACGATTCCCGTCTTCGACGGCATGGCCGTGGCCGCCGGGCGGCTGTACGTGTCCACCGCCGACGGCCGGGTGCTCAGCCTGGCGGCGGGCGGCGGCACGGCGCTGAAGAGCCTGGACGACCAGCCGCTCCGCACGGCCTGGGAGAAGCCGGAGGATCCCGGCTACCTCCAGCCGCTTCCGGTCTCGAAGGAGGGGGACTTCGCCCGGGTCGCCCGCTGCAGCGTGACCGCGTCGGAGCTCGGTTACCGCCTGCGGTGCCCGGAGACGAAACAGGCCGGTCTTGCCATCAAGAAGCTCGACACGCCCCTCACGGGCACGGTCACGCTCACGACGCGGATCGCGTCGCCGAAAGGGCAGGATCTGCTGCGCAACGGCTACCTGGCCTTCGGGGAGGGCGTCCAGGACGACGACCTGGTCAAGTGCGGGGTGCGCTTCCAGAATCGCCGGGCGGTGATCACCCAGGGGCCGCTGGTGGGCGGGAAGTCCACCGGCGCCGCCCTCGAGGCGTCGGGCGAGACGCCGGTCCGCGTTGTCGTGAAGGTCGACCTTTCGGCGGGCACGGTTCACCTCACCGCCGACGGCGCGACCGTGGAGGCGAAGCTGCTGAAGCCCCTGAAGTCCATCACCCACGTGGGATACGCCGTGGAGGGCGCGCTCGCCGACTTCGCGCCGGTCGAGGTCGGGAAGCCCTAGCTGGCGAAACCGCCGTTGGCCGCGATCGGCGGCAAGGGCCGGGGTTTTTATTTCTTCTTCGCCTTCCCGATCGGCTTGTCCTTTGGCATGATCGGGGACTCCCACCCGGTCAGGTCGGACGGCTTGACCTCCCCCCGCCAGCCGCCGCCCCCGAAGGTCGCGGGGTGATAAGGCCCGACAAAGTCGATCTTCGCGTCCGCCCGGATCGCCTCCTCCACCCCCGCGCACCAGAAGCAGGCGTTCACCAGCAGCCGCCGGAAGCCGTCGTTGAGGAAGTCCTCCGAGGCGCCGTAGGTGGTGGCGAAGACGCGAGCGGACTCCCCCTTGTAGGTGCGGGCCCAGGCCCCCGGCACCGGCGGCTTGGTCGCGTCGGGGGGCGCGTCGGGCGTCATCCCGTTCAGCGGCTGCGCCTTGAAGAGGACCCGGCTCCCCTCGATGGGGTTGGCCTGGTAGCCTCCGCACTGGACCCAGACGTCCTTCACGCCGCGCAGAATCGGGTGGCCGGACTCCCCCTCCTCGAGGATCAGCCGCGTGCTCTGCTGGTGGTTCTTCCCGTAGTGGCCGACCCACGTCTCCCCCAGGATCTGCCGGCCGAATCCGCCCTTGAAGTCGTCGCCGCCGTACCCCGTCGAGTACTTCGCGAAGGGGCCGTCCTTGGGGATCTTGAAGGCGTGGGTGGCGGTGCGCAGGCCGATGACCGGCTTTCCGGCGTCCAGGTAGTCGACGATGTGCTGCATCTGCTCCTTCGGCAGGTTCTGGAAGCGGAGGAAGATCACCATCAGGTCCGCGGTCTTCAAGGCCTCCAGCCCCGGGATGTCCGGGCAGGCGGGGTCGATGAATCCGGTGGCGGGGTCGACCGTGAAGAGGACCGTGCATTTGAAGCCGTGGTGCCGGGCGAGGATCCGACCGAGCGCCGGCAGGGCTTCCTCGGAGCGGTACTCCTGGTCGCCGGCGACCAGGACGACGTGCTTTCCCTTGCCGGGGCCGGCATCGCCCTCGTAGACAACTCCCGGCGCCGCGCCGGCCGCAGCGGGCAGGAGGCCCCCGCAGATCGCCAGCGCCGCGGTCAGGATCCGGCCGTTCATCGGTGCGCTCCTTTCCGGAGGGGTCCGGACAGAACGACGGGCCAGCTGCTATATATATGTATATAAAAAAGGGAGAATCGGCCTGTAGTATATAACCCAAGGCGTTCTGTTCTTACCTGTCGATGTGCGGATTTATTCCAGGAGCCGACATGAAAGTGGAAAAGTCGTGCAGGCGGCTGTTCGGCCGCCTGGGGATCGGCATGGGAGCGCTCGCCATGAGCCACGCCGCCGCGCCGGCTCAGACGATCGAGAACGATCTGCTGAAGGTGGAGGTCAAGGGCCAGGCCGTCTCCCTGGCCGCCAAGCCCTCCGGCCGGGCCGTCGTCCCGGAGATCGTCTTTCCCCACGGGATCCAGAAGGCGGAATCCCGGGCGCAGGACCATCCCGTCTGGGGCGCCGGCAAGACGGTCGAGCTGCTGCACGCCAACGGCTGGAAGACCACGCTCGCGATCTACCCGGCCTCCCCTTTCCTGCACGTCCGCACCGCGGTCGTCAACACGACCCCGGCCCTCTATGAGGCCAACGCCTTCGACTCCCTGGGCCTTCGCGTGGATCTCGGGGTGGCCCTGGATTCGGTCCGCGTCCTGGGAACCGGCGGCCTGACGCCGGTCGACAAGAGCGCGGGGAGCTACACGTTCAGCGCCGTCGCCGACCCGGCGACGCGCCGCGGCGTGGTCTGCGGCTGGCTGACGCACGAGCAGGGCGTCGGCGCCTTCTTCCCGAAGGCCGCGGACGGGAAGGTCTCGATCGACGCCCGGATCGATTTCGGCCAGTTCCGCGTCAAGCCCGGCGCCTCCCGTCCGGCGGAGACCCTGCTCGTCGGCTGCTTCGAGGACGCGCGCCTGGGACTGGAGGCCTACGCGGATGCGGTCGCCAGGCACTACGCGATCCGGCTCAAGCCCAAGCCGGGCGTCTACTGCACCTGGTACCACGGCGGGGCTTCCAACGAGAAGGAGATCGCGGAGAACACGGCCTTTGCCGAGAAGCACCTGAAGCCCTTCGGCCTCGGCGTGATGCAGATCGACGACCAGTGGCAGGCGATCCTTCCCAAGGGATTC
>CAYUME010000066.1:0-12744 GCA_964445475.1 uncultured Planctomycetia bacterium | reverse complement strand
CTTGAGGTAGTGCTAGTGGAGGTCGGGGTTCTTCATGCGGGGCGCGACGGAGAAGGCCCCCAGGAGGCTCATCGCCATCGCGATCGGGACGTTCAGCGCCATCGGGCGCATGTACGGCCCCATCATGCCGGTGATGAAGAAGAGGGGAAAGAAGGAGAGCATGACCGCCAGCGTCGCCACGATCACCGGCGGGCGGACCTCGTTGACCGCCTCCAGCACCGCGTCCAGCACCGGCCGCCGCTTCCGCGCGAAGTGCCGGTGGATATTCTCCACGTCCACGATCGGGTCGTCGACCACCAGGCCCAGCGACAGGACGAGGGCGAAGAGCGTCACCCGGTTGATGGTGTAGCCCGCCAGGAGGTTGAGCGCCAGCGTGAGCGCGAACGTGATCGGCACCGCCGCCGCCACGATCAGCCCCTCCCGCCACCCGAGCGAGAAGGCGATCAGCGCGATGACGGTGAGGATGGCCATCACGAGCTCGTGCAGCAGCTCGTTGACCTTCTCGTCGGCCGTCTCCCCGTAGTTGCGGGTGACGCGCATCCGAACGTCGGAGGGGAGGACCTCCCGGGCGAGCCGGTCCGCGCGCGCCAGGACCTCCTCGGCGACCGCAACCGCATTGGTCCCCTTCTTCTTGGCCAGCGCGAGCGTCACCGCCGGGAAGGCGTCACCCGCCTTCGCGCCCGGGGGCGCGCCGGCGGGACCGAACGTGAGACGGACGA
Source organism: uncultured Planctomycetia bacterium (assembly GCA_964445475.1). Classification (GTDB taxonomy): domain Bacteria; phylum Planctomycetota; class MHYJ01; order CAYUME01; family CAYUME01; genus CAYUME01. Next base: position 12,025 of record CAYUME010000066.1, on the reverse strand, counting down.
CCGCGTCCGGCTCCGCCGGGCCGTCCACGACGCGCGCCACGTCGCGCAGGTAGACCGGCCGGCCGCCGTGGGCGCCGACGACCAGCGTTTCCACGTCCCGCCGCCCGCCGACGAACGGCCCCGCGGCGACAGCTACGCGCCGGTCCTCCCGGTCGAAGGCCCCCGCCGCCAGCGCCGCGTCCGCCGCCTGGAGCGCCCCCCCCACCTCCAGCGGCGAGAGCCCGTGCGCCGCCAGCGCCTCGGGATCCAGCTCGACCCGCACCTCCCGGCGCAGCCCCCCGATGATCTCGGTCCGAGACAGGTCCGGCGCCGCGTCCAGCCGCGCCGCCAGCTCCTCCGCCGCACGCCGCAGCCGCCCCGCGTCCGCCGTCGCCGACCAGAGGGTCAGTGAGACGATCGGGACGTCGTCGATTTCCACGGGCTTCACCACCCACCCCGCCACCCCCGGCGGCGCCTGGTCCCGGTGGGCCTCGATCTTGCTCTGGAGCCGCACCAGCGCCCGCTCGCGGTCCTCCCCGACGAAGAACCGCACCATCACCATCGCCCCCTCGCGCCGCGAGACGGAGTAGACGTGCTCCACCCCATCCACCTGCCAGAGCAGCTTCTCCAGCGGCGTGGCGACCAGCGCCTCGACCTCCTCCGCGCTCGCCCCCGGGAACGAGACGTACACGTCGGCCATCGGGACGACGATCTGGGGCTCCTCCTCCCGCGGCGTGAGCACGACCGCCGCCGTCCCCATCACCGCCGCCACGATCAGCAGCACGGGGGAGAGCGGGCCCGTCACGAACGCCCGCACGATCCGCTGGATCAGCCCTTCGTGCCCCGGTGTCCCGTCCGCCATGTCCGCCCTTCCGCTGGAGTGCTCCCGCGCGTTCCCGCTCCCGACGCCGACTCTCACCCGCCTCCGCCCGGAAGCCCCGCCCTTGGGCGGGGGGGAAGGGCCGGGCCGGACCTCGTTTACGATTCAGGTCAGGCTTCGGCGGGTTTCGCCCATTGTTGCCGTTGGAAGCCCCGCCTTTAGGCGGGGAGGCTTCACTCGCACGCAGACTCCCCGCCCCTCATCCGGGCACCCCCACCGTCTCCCCTCCCTTCAGCCCCGACAGGATCTCCACCGTCCCGTCCTCGAGCCGGCTGCCCGTGGTCACCAGCCGTCGCTCCCATCGGCCGCCGGGGGACGCCTGGACGACGACCATCTCCAGCTGGCCGACGCGGAGGACGGCGGCGGCGGGGACCCGGACCACCTCGCGCTCCCCCGTCGGGATCCTCAGGCGGCCGAACATGCCGGGGTAGACGCCCGCCACCGGGTCGAAGTCGACCCAGACCCCGAACGAGCGGCTCTGCGGATCGGCTGAGGGAAGCACCTCGGCGACCGTCCCGTCGACTTTCCGTTCCGCCGCGGGGAGGTCAACCGCCATCTTCGCCCCCCGCGTGATCCGGGCGATCAGGCGCTCCCGGACCTGCGCCTCGAGGCGGAGGGCCTTCGGGTCGTGGAGCACGAGCAGGGTCCGGCCGGGCCAGGCGAGGTCGCCCGGCTCGGCCAGCCGCTCCGCCACGACGCCGTCGAGCGGCGCGACGATCGTCGTGTAGCCGACGGCGGCCTTCGCCTGCAGAAAATCGGACTCCGCCGCCTCCATCTCCGCGTCCGTGGCGGCCTTCTGCGCGTGGAACTTCCTCACGCGCTCGTAGCTCGCCTTCGCCTGCGCGAAGCGGGCGTCCAGCTCCCGGCCGTCGAGCGCCACCAGCGGCTCGCCCGCCTTCACGGGCGATCCCGCGGTCACGGCGACCGACAGGATCCGGCCGGCCACCTGCGCCGCGACGGCGACCCGGGAGCGCGATCGGACGGTGCCGATGGCCTCCTCGTGGAGGGGCACCGCGCCGCGCACGGCCAGCACGGTGCGCGCGGGCGCCGTCACGCCCTCCGGCTCTGCCGTCCGCCCCGGCTCCACCCGGCCCGTGTCGAACACCCCCGCCGCAGACAGGATCACGGCCCCGATCACGACCAGGAAGGCGATCCCGGCCAGCGCCCGCCTCAGCGGGGAACGGCCCGGAGCCGCCGGCGACGGCTCCGGCGCGGACGACGGAGCCGGCGGCTGCGGGGCCGGCATGGGCGCCGGGGTCGCCCCCTGTGGAGCGGGCGATCCGCCGCCGCCCTCGGCCGGAGGCGGATCGGCGCTTCGCCGGATACATCCGGGATCCGCGATCGGGGAGAGCGCGTCATTCCTCATGACTCAGGCCTCATCGAGCAGGGAGCCGCCTCAATGCCCACACCCTCGTGGTGAGTGACATTTGAATTTGCAGGTTGCGACCCTTGGGGAGCAACCTGCAATTTGAATAGTATCGAACCACTAGTCGACAATCTCCTTCTCGCCGCCGAACCGGCCGACCGACCGCGCCGCGTCCACGCGGGCCCGGTCGACATCCAGCTGCGCCCGGATCGCCGAGGTCCTTGCCCGGGTCCGGGCCGCCTCGGCCTCCAGGTAGCGCGTGATCGTCGCCGCGCCGCCGCGGAACTGCTTTTCCACCAGGTCGAAGGTCTCGTCGGCCGCCGCCACGGCGCGCGCGGCCACCTCGCGCCGGGCCCGCGCGGCGTCGAGCCGCAGGTAGGCCGTCTCGACGTCGAGCGCCACGGCCTGGAGGGCCTTCCGGTCGGCCTCCTCGAGCTCCACGACAACGGCCTTCGCGCGCCGGATGCCTGCCTCCCGCGCCCCGCCGTCGAAGAGGTTCATCGTCAGGGCCAGCCCCACCATCCAGTTCCGGTCGCCCCAGCCGAGCCCCTCGAAGTCCGCGTCCGCGTCGTCCCAATACACGCGCCCCTCGAAGTCGAGCCGCGGGAGGTAGCCGCGCCGCGAGGCGTCGTGCTCGATGCGCGCCCGCTCGACCGCCTTGCGCGCCGCGGCGACCTCCGGCCGGGAGCGCCAGGCCTCCGCGAGGGCGTCGGAGAGCGTGCCGGGAAGCGCACCGGGGTCGTAGCCGCCCCCGGCGGGCTCCAGGCGGGCTCCGGAGGGGAGGGCCAGGAGATGGCGCAGCGTGGCGAGCGCGGTCCGGCGCGCCACGTCCGTCTGGATCTGCCGCTCCCGCGCCTCCGCCAGGCGCACCTCGAGCGAGAGCAGGTCGGACCGGAGCGCACCCCCGCCCTCGACCCGGACTCGCGTCTCCTGCACCTGGGACTCGACCGCCTTGATGCTGGCGTCGTCCGCCGCGATCAGCTCCCACGCCGCCCGCGCCTCGAGAAAGGAGGCCACCACGCCGGCGACGAGCGCGTTCGCGGCCGCGTCACGCCCCGACTGCGCCATCGCCACCGCCGCTTCCGCCGACCACGCGGAGAGAAGGTCGCGCCCCCCGTTCCACAGGTTCCAGCGCGCGGCCAGGCCGTACTCCAGGTTGTCGAAGAGGCCGGGGTCGTTGAAGTCCGTGCCGGGCCGGAGGGCGCGGCCGTCGATGGTCTTGAAGAGGTAGGCGGAAGGGGCATCGCCGCGCAGGTAAGCGGCCTCGGCTGAGAGACTCGGCCAGAAGGGGGCGCGGGAACCGTCCAGCGCCGCCCGCGCCGTCTCGATCCGCGCGCGCGCGGAGGCCATGTCGGGGTTCCGGGCGAGGGCCAGCCGCACCGCCTCGCGGGCGGTGATCGGACCCGAGGGGACCTCGTCGGACGGTCGCGGCGCCTCGGCGCGGAGCGGGGCGGGCGCCGGCGGAGGAGCACAGGGAGAGGGCGCCGAGCATCCCGCCGCGGCCACCGCCGCGAGCAGCCCGGACCCCGCGGCCCGGCTGCAGAGACACCCCGACCCCGCCTTCTTTTCGTGATGGGTCATCCCCCGTCTCCTTGCCAGACGAAGTATGACTAACGCCCCGGACCGCGCGCGTCAAGGTTAACCGGCGGTGCCCCCGGAGGGGGCGAACCCGGCTCGCCGGGCCCGGGAGGGAGGGGCCGCTCCACGCCGGGCGGATCCTTCGGTCGGCGCGGCTCCGCCGCGCAAGCGCCCGACATTCACGTCGGCACCCCGAGGCGCGGCAGGATCACGGCGTTCAGGAGGATCCACGCCGCCAGGATGCCGGCGAAGATCAGGATCTCCATGCCCAGGCCTTTCCAGGTCCGCTCGTACGAAGGCCGCATGCCTGGGTCGATCCACGAGGCGGCACGGGGTTACATCGGGGAAAGGGGGGAGGAGATCGGGCCCCCGCACCTCGGAGCTCACGGCCCCGTCACCGCGCACCGCGTCCGGCCCGTCCGCGGGTCCGCCTCCACCATCACCCAGCAGACCGCTCCGCCGGAGCGGAAGGCAAGGACCTGCCGGCCGGCCGGATCTCCGGGGGATGGCGGCAAGGGCTCCCAGCCCGCCGACCGGAACGCACGCGCAGCCCGGACCGCCGCCGACGCCGGGGACTCGTCGGCCAGGTAGAGCCGCATCCCGCCGTCGCTCTCGCTCCCCGCGTTGACGGGTGTCCACCCCTCCACCACCGGCACGGGCCGCACGAATCCGGCCCCCTTCGGTTCCCGGACCGGCACGGACGACACGCCGCCCGGCCCCGCATCCGACCAGAGCCACCCCAGCGCCCCCAACGCGAGGGCGGCGGCCAGGATCCCGGCGGCACGGCGGCGTTTCGCGGGGACGGGGGGCACGCGGGGATTTCCAGGAAAGGGCACGGGCGACGGGCGCGACGAGAAGGAACGCGATCTCACGTCGGGGAGCCGCCCCCCTACGGGCCGGCGAAGGCGCGGGACCAGAAGCGGCTCGGGCCTTCCCCCAGCGTCGGCATCCAGCCGGGGCGGCGGGGCCGGGCGGGGCCGACGGGGGCGACCGCGCGCGCCGACGCCTCCGCCGCAGGGAAGAGCCCCGCACCGTTCCGCTCGTCCTCCCGCACCCGCGCCGTCACCTGCACGCGCCCGGCCTGCGCCAGATCGGGGACGATCACCTCCGCGTGGGCGGAGACCAGGCGGCGGGCGGCCGAGCGGCCCTCCGGGATCGGCAGCGACTCCAGCGCGACGCGCGCCCCCGGCGGGGCGTGCGCGGCCCGTTCCGCGTCCCCGTCGAGCACCGCCGGGACCGGGCTCGCGGGCGGGGCCGCCGCGACGGCGGCCTCCGACCACGCCGCGTACCGCGCCGCGTGGTGGGCCGGCGCCAGGATCCCCTGCGCCTGCCCCAGCCGGGACACGGCGAGGATCAGGAGGCACAGGACGGGAAGCGCGAGCAGCAGCTCGGTCAGGGCGACGCCGCGGCGCGCGGAGCGTGGAGCGGTCCCCGGAGATGCCGGCGCGCCCGCGATTCGCATACGGGCCTCCTCAATGGCACGTCAGCGCGTCGACCGTCTCCGGCGCCAGCCGGAGCCCGGGAAGGGACGCCCCGCGCCGGGACCGCAGCGCCAGCTCCTCCATCGCGCGGCCGGCCCGGGCGGCGGGAACGAGCTGCGCCACCCATCCCGGCGTCAGCAGGTCCCCCCGTTCCGGATTCACGGGCCGGGCCTGCGCGACGGCGACCCCCGGAACCGCCTCCCCGTCCGGCCGCGTCGTCACCACCACGCGGTCGAGCGCCTCCCGCGCGTCCGGCCGCCACGCCACCGGGTGAACGGGAAAGGACGCGTCGGCCAGGATGCCGTTCAGGGCCGCGTCCGTCTCCGCATCGTAGAGGCCGCGCGGGTTGGAGAGCATCGGCCCCTTGAAGGCCGTCGCCAGCCGCGTCATCCCCCGCTGCCGCCAACCGTCGGCCTTGTCGCGCAGGACGGAGAGGGGGGCCTCCTCGACGGGCAGGGCGGCCTGCGCGGGCCAGACCGCGATCTCCTCCACCCCGTTCTCGCGACCGATCGCCTTCGCGTCCTCCTCCGCCAGCCGCGGCAGGGCCTGCAGGAGGGCGGCGCGCAGGGACTCGACCGTCTCGGCGGCGGCCCAGAGCCCCTCCGGCGCCCCGGGCTCGGCGAGCGGAAGCAGGTCGGCGAGGCCCTCCTCCCACGCCGCCAGGAGCTTCCGTTCCGCGGCGACGGCCTCGGGGGAGGCCGTCCCGGCCGCCTCGAGCCCGTCGAGGATCGCTTCGGCGCGCGCCCGGGTCGGCTTCACGGCACGGAGGAGGGCGATGCCGGCCGCGAGCTGGGCGGACGTCTCGTGCACCTGCGCCAGCAGGTTGCAGGCGCGCGCCGACCACGTCGCGACCGCCAGCGCCGACGCATCGGCCGCCGTCTGCAGCGCCATCCGGTCCCGCGCCGCCGGGCCCGACCGCGCCACCGCCAGCAGCAGCGCCGAGAGCGGGAGACAGAGGAGGAGCACGACCACGAGGACCTGGCCGCACGGCCGCCTCGCGCGGACGAACCGGATCCCGCTTCGCAGACGCGTCGCGCCCATGAACGCTCCACGGTGAACGCCCTGCACCGTACGCTCCACGCAAACACCCCTATTCCCCGACGACCAGCTCGCGCTCCGGCGTCCCTTCGTTCCGCATCGTGCACGCCGCCGCCAGGTCGGCGTGAAATCCGCCGGTCCGGGGATCGCGCACGCCCAGGAACCGGGCCGCGAGCGGGACGTACAGGGGGCAGGCATAGGTGACGGTCACGGTCAGGGGATCGGACGGCCCGGCGACCAGGGCGGAGCCCCGAACCGGCTCGTCGGCGACCCGGACCTCGACGCGGAGGCGCGACCGGACGGCGCCGTAGCGCCGCACCAGGTCGTCCGGACGGGCGAGCCCCGTCTCGCGCGCGAGATTCCGAAGGGCGTGGGCGACCTCCGGATCGGCGCGACCCGCCGCGTCCGGCTCCGCCGGCGCCGCCGGGAGAAGCGCGAGCGCCGCCGCCCGCTCGATCCGGTCGCGCTTCGCGGAGACGCCGACGCGCAGGAGGCGGTTCGGCCCCTCGTCGGTCTCGGCGGGGACCCAGACGACGGCGCTCCGCGCCGCCGCAAAGGCGGCTGCCTCCACCGCCCTCCGGGACGCCGCCGCGAGCGCAAGCTGGACCGCCACGAGGACGAGCGCCAGGAGGACCGGCGCCGAGAGGGCGAACTCCACCGCCACCGCGCCGTCCTCCGCCGCCGCCAGCGCTCCCAGGCGGCCGAACACGGACAGGGGCCGGGCGGGATCTCCGCGCCCTTCCGCCGGACGCGGACGGCCGGACTTCCGCCGCCCGGCCAGCCGCGCCGCCGCGAAGACCGCCACCGCCAGGAGGGCCGCGCTCGCCGCGCCAGGATGTGATCCGATCCAGCCCATGGCACCCCTCCGCCCGCGACGCGGACGGCACCAGTATATCGGCGCCGCGCGCGCCGCGTCAACCGGCGGGAGCGGCTTTCGCGTCCCCGAGGCGCCGGTTCCCGGGAACCCGGCGCCTTCCCGTTGCGTCCAAGACGGCAGGGAGATACCCTGCTCCGGAAGCCCCCTTCGGGAGACCCGCCATGTACCGATTCGTTGCCCCCCTCTGCGCCCTCGCCGCCGCCCTCGCCGCCCCCTGCCCCGCCCCCGCCGACGGCATGGTCGTGACGGCCGTCGTCCCGCCGGGCCAGTACGCCGGCTCCGTCGAAGAGCGCGCCCAGGAGGCGATCCTCGTCTTCCACGGCTCGGAGACCCCGGGCGGCGGCGTCGAGGACCTCGTCCTGAAGATCAGCGTCCAAGGCGACGCGAAGGCCTTCGGCTGGATCGTCCCCCTCCCCGCCGAGCCGGTGATGGGGAAGGAGGATCCCCGGCTCTTCAACGAGCTCCACGACTACGTCGAGGCCCGGCTGTACGCGCTCCGCGCGAAGGCCGCCGTGCCCGCCGCCGGCGACGTGCCCACCGCCGCGCCCGCCTCCCCCGCCGAGCCGGTCGTGGTCCTCGCCCGGAAGGTCGTCGGCCTCTACGACATCGCCGTCGTGCGCGAGAACGCCGCGGGGGGGCTCGAGGCCTGGCTCGAGAAGGAGCGGTTCCGGAGGCCCGAGGACGCCGGGGACGTGATCGGCTTCTACCGGAGGAAGGGCTACGTCTTCGCGTGCATGAAGGTGAGCGACGCCGAGCTCGACAAGGACCGGCCCGTCGACCTCCACCCCGTCCGATTCACCTTCAAGACCGGCGGGCGCGACGGGATCTACTTCCCGATGAAGATGACCGGCCTGCAGCAGGCGGCCTTCGACGTGAACCTTCACGTCTTCTACAAGGCGTGGATCAACGACGCGCTCTCGAAGTACGGCTACGTCCACCGCGGCTTCCGGCTCCGCCACCGGGACTGGGACACGGCGGCCTGCGTCCCCAACGGCGGGAAGGCCTGGTCCGCCCCCGAGGCCGACCCCTACCTGAAGAGCCTCGCGGACAAGGTCCCGACCGTGTCGCGGCTCTTCCAGAAGCTGCACCCCGGGGAGCGATACTACCTGACCACCCTGCAGGCGCGGGGACTGCGGCCGGTCGACGTGAGGGACTGGTCGGACGACCTCTGGCTCTTCCCTTACTATCTCGACAGGACGTTCGTCCCGTTCGACGCGCGCCCCGGAGGGCCGGCGGCGGGAGGGTGGGAAGGGACGGCGCGATAAACAGCCGTAGAGCGTAAAGCGTAAGGCGTGAAGCGTGTCGTGTGGAGCGCTCCGCATCCGACGCCGACCGCGACCCGCCCCCTCGATCCGCTCCACGCCAAACGCTTCACGCTCGACGCGCCACGCACAACGCCCCACACTATTCCAAGCCCCCCCCCACGAACGGGTTCGTCGCCCGCTCCTCCCCGATCGTCGTGTCCGGCCCGTGGCCCGGATAGCAGACCACGCTGTCCCCGAGGGGGAAGAGCCGGCGGCGGATGGAATCGAGCAGGGCCTCGTGATCGCAGCCGGGGAAGTCCGTCCGGCCGATTCCGCCGGCGAAGAGGACGTCTCCCGAGAAGACCACCTTCTCCTTCGGGAGGTGGAAGGCGAGGTGGCCCGGGGCGTGGCCGGGAACGTGCAGGGCCTCGAACTCGAGCGCACCGACACGCAGCCGCTCGCCGTCCGCGATGAACCCGTCCGGTCTCGGCCGGGGCGGCATCGGCAGGCCGAAGGTCGCCGCCTGGGTCTCGAGCCGCTCGATCCAGAAGAGGTCGTCGCGGTGGAGCAGGAAGGGGACACCGAAGATCTTCTTGAGCGGCTCGACGGCCCCGACGTGATCGATGTGGGCGTGGGTGGCCCAGAGGGCCTTGAGGGTGACGCCGGCCTTGCGGACCGCCTCGGCCAGCAACTCGGCGTCGTCGCCGGGGTCGATGAGGACCGCCTCCTGCGTCGCCCCGCAGCGGACGAGAAAGCAGTTGGTCTGGAACGGGCTGACGACGAAGGGGCGGACGTTCACGGGGTCATCGCCTCCCGAGCTGCACGGTGAAGGCATAGTGGTATCCCCCGCCCGGGCCGCCGGTGCAGAAGCGGACGTCGAGGCGCCCGCCGTGCAGCTCGATGTCGGCGCGCCGCAGGGCCCGGACCCACGCCTTGAGGAAGTCCCACCCCCACGACACGCCTCCGCGCTGCCAGGCCTGGCGGAGGACCGGGGGCGGGATGGGCGCGAGGGCCTCGCGCATCGCCTCCTGGATCCGCCCGAGATCCGGCGCGCAGGCCGGGTATCCCGGTGCGGGCGCGCCGCCGGCCGCCGGGTCGGGCGTCGCGGGCGGGGGCGGGATCGGGGGCAGTGAAGCCACGGAGGCGCTCCGACAAACCACGGAGACGATCTCGGTTGGACGTCAGACCGCGCCGAAGACCAGCGCCGCATTGTTGCCCCCGAACCCCATCGCGTTGGTCACCGCGAGGCGCGTCGCATGCCGCCTCGCCTCGCGCGGCACGTGGTCGAGGTCGCAGTCCGGGTCCGGGTGCTCGAGGTTGATGGTCGGCGGCACGGCCCCCTCGGCGAGGGCGAACGCACAGACAAGGGCCCCGAGCCCGCCGGCCGCTCCGATGAGATGGCCGGTCATCGACTTCGTGGAGCTGACGGGGACGGCGCGGGCGCGGGCGCCGAGGACCGTCTTGATCGCGGAGGTCTCGGCCACGTCGCCGCTCCGCGTCCCCGTGCCGTGCGCGTGGACGTAATCGACCGCGTCGGGCGTCGCGGCGGCATCCGCCAGCGCGAGGCGGATGGCGCGGGCGAGCCCCTCGCCGTCGGGCGGCAGGCCCGTGAGGCTGTGCGCGTCGCTGGAGAGCCCCCAGCCCCGGAGCTCGCAATAGACGCGCGCCCCGCGGGCGCGGGCGGAGGCCTCCGACTCCAGCACGACCAGGGCGGCCCCTTCGCCGAGGACGATCCCGTCCCGGTCCCGGTCGAACGGGCGCGAGGCCCGCGCCGGCGCGTCGCTCCGCCGGGAGAGGATCCCCGTCGAGGCGAACATCGACATCACGAACGGGGTCAGCGGCGCCTCGGTCCCCCCCGCCACGACGACGTCCGCGCGGCCGGCGCGGACCAGGTCGAGCCCGACCCCGATCGCCTGGGAGGCGGAGGCGCAGGCGGCGGACAGGGTGAAGGAGGGGCCGCGCAGGCCGAAATGCCTTGAGACCGCCCCGCTCAGGTTCCCGGGGGTGGTCAGGGGGGAGATGCGGCGGCCCACCATCCGCGCCCCCCGGTCGCGGTACTCGAGGACGGACGCCTCCAGCAGCGCCGTCGCGCCGCGCGAGGTGCCGACCAGGACGGCGCAGCGCTCGGCGGAGGATCCGGCGGGGGGGGCGACCTTCGACCGGCGTGCGTCCAGCAGCCCCGCGTCCGCCAGCGCCCCGTGGGCGGCGACGACCGCAAACTTCATCGCCAGATCGTACCCCTCCTCGGAGGCCTCGATCCGCCCCGGCGGGGGGAAGTCCCGCACCTCCGCGCCGAACGGCACGGGCGCCGGGGCGAGGCGACCCACCAGGCCGACGGTCGTCCGCCCCGCCAGCAGGTTCGCCCAGACCGTCCGGGCGTCCAGGCCGAGCGAACAGACGGGGCCGATTCCGGTGACGAAGACGCGCATGTCAATTCCCCTGCGCCTCCAGCCACCGCTCGACGTCGATCGCCGCCATGCAGCCCATGGCGCTGGCGGTGACCGCCTGGCGGTAGCGGTGGTCGACGCAGTCGCCGCAGGCGAAGACGCCCTCGACGCTCGTCATCGTGTGCGTCTTCCAGAGGAGGTAGCCTTGGGCGTCCAGCTCGACCTGGCCGCGGAAGAGGGCGGTGTTCGGCTCGTGGCCGATGGCGACGAAGAGCCCGCCGACCCCCAGGGTCCGCCTCGCCTTCGTCTTCACGTTCTCGACCTCGACGCCGGCGAGCTTCTTCTGCTCCACGCCCAGGAGGCGCGACACGACGGAGTCGAGGACCAGCTCGATCTTCGGGTTCGCGCGGGCCCGGTCGACCATCACCTTCGAGGCGCGGAACGCGTCCCGGCGGTGGATGACGTAGACCTTCGAGCCGAAGCGGGTGAGGAAGGTGGCCTCCTCGAGCGCCGAGTCCCCGCCGCCCGCCACGGCGATCTCCCGGCCGCGGAAGAAGGCGCCGTCGCAGGTGGCGCAGTAGGAGACGCCGTGCGCGCCCAGCTCCGCCTCCCCGGGGAGCCCCAGGGCGCGCGGCGTGGCGCCGGTGCTGAGCAGCACCGCGCGGGCCTCCTCCGTCCGCCCCCCGAAGGCCACCCGGAAGGGGCGCCGCCCGAGCTCGACGGCGGTGACGCGGTCGGTGACGATCTCCGCGCCGAACTTTTCCGCCTGCCGCCGCAGGCGGTCCATCAGGTCGGGGCCGTCGACGCCCTCGGGAAAGCCGGGGAAGTTCTCGACGAGCGTGGTGGTCATCAGCTGGCCGCCGGGGGTCAGGTCGACGGGCCGGCCGGCGACCTCGGCGTGCTTGTCGCCGTCGCCCTCGATGACGAGCGGCGCGAGGGTGGCGCGGGCGGCGTAGAGCGCGGCGGTCAGGCCCGACGGCCCGCCGCCGACGATGATCACCTGACGCATGAAAACATGCTCCGGAATGGACCGAAACCGGGACCATACACCAAAACCGGGCGGACGGCAATAATGGACCGCCGCCCAAAAAAACGGGCGCGGCCGCCCGGCCGCGCCCGTGTCCTTCGCGTTCCCGCGCGTCCCTACTTCGCCGGCGGCGTGGCGCTGACCGTCAGCCCCCTCAGCCGCTTCTCG
>CAYUME010000065.1:0-12767 GCA_964445475.1 uncultured Planctomycetia bacterium | reverse complement strand
TATCGAGCTTCGCGGCCTTGCGCAGCTCGGCCAGCTTCTTGGCGGCCGGTCTGGACTCGTCGTGCTTCTTGATCGTTTCGTCGAGCTTGTTGGCGAGGCCATCGTAGGCCCAGGCGAGGTCCTCGGCCGTGCGCGTGATCGAGGCGTCGCCGGCGACCTTGTAGCGCTCGACGAGATGGTCGTACGTCTTCCGGGCCTGGTCGATCTGGCCGAGCTCGACGGCGGCCTTCAGGCGGCTTTCCAGGATGAGGGCGACCTGCGAATCGAACCTGTTCTCTTCGAAGTCCTTCTCCACGCCGGCGAGCACGTCGAGCACCCCCTGGGGCTTGCGCATGGCCTCGTGGAGGTAGACGCGGGAGAGGTAGTACCGGGCGGCCAGGACGGCGACCTTTCGGTTGTCGATCGCCCTCGCGTCCTGGTTCGGTTTCTTGAGTTCCCGGGTGCCCAGGTCGTTGTACTCGCGGAGCTTGGCCTCGGCCTGGCCGAAGAGCTGGAGCGCCGCGGTGCGCTTCACCTTGAGGCCGGGCTCGACGAGGCGCTCCATTTCCGCGTCGGGGAACTTCTCCTGTCCGGCTCGCCGACGCTCCTCGGCGATGCGTCCGATGGCCGTCTTCTTGTCCTTCATGTAATCGTCCCACTTGGCGTCGGCCTGCTTGAAGAGGCAGTAGCCGATGGAGGCGAGGGCTTTCTCGTAGGAGGCGGCCGTCGGGGGAACCTGGGCGTAGAGCTCGGCCGCCTTCGGATAGTTCCCCTTCTTTTCCTCGGCGACGGCCCGGAGGTAGACGAAGTCGAGGGCCTTCGGGGAGTTGGGGTAGAGCCGTATGAACCGGTCCATGGCAGCCTGGATCTGCTCGTCGGCCACCTTGACCTCGGCCTCGCTCTCGGACTCCTCCGCGTACTTGCGCTGGAGACTGGCGGCGCGGACCCGCTCGAAGGCGGCCTCCTCGGCCTTCGGATGGGACGAGTACTTCTCGAGGATCTCGAAGGCGATTGCCGCCTCATCGTAGCGGTCGTCGTAGAGGTAGCCCATCCCGATTTTGTACCAGCAGGTGGGGACCGTCTCGCTGAGGTCCTTGGACGTCTTGGCGTCGCGAACGATGCTCCGATATTGCCGGATCGCCTCGCGGTACTTCTGTTCGCCCATGAGGCTGTCGGCGGCGAGGACCCGGAGGTCCAGGGAGAGGACGCTGCCGCCGCCCCCGGTGAGATCCTGGATGCGGCGCTGGACGATGTTGGACCAACGGCCGGGCTGACGGAGGAATCGGTCCCAGATCGCCTGCGCCTGGTCCTTTTTCCCGAGGCTGAACAGGGCGCATGCCCGCTCGATCTCGGAGGCCTTGCCGAGGTCCTCGTCCTTGAACCCGGGGAAGGTCTGGAAGAGCTTGTCTATGACCCGGAGGGCGTCCTCGCTATGCTTTTTCTCCTTGGTCCGTTCGGCGCGCCCGATGAGGGCCTGGGCCTTGTAGAAGTAGGCGCGCTTGGCGATTTCCGCGTACTGTTTCCCGGCCTCGGACGAGATGATGCTCCAGGCCTGCTCGAAGAAGGGAATGGCCTGGTCGAAATCGTCGAGGGCCGCGAGGCCCCGGCCGAGGTAGAGCGCCACATCGTAGGCGACGACAAAGCCCTCGTAATCCCACATGAAGTCCTTGGCCTGCTTGACCAGCTGCCGGAAGATGTCCTTGCCGGCGCCCGTCTCGCGGGACTCGAGGGCGTCGCCGTGGTCGTACAGGGCGATGATCAGGTAATAGCGGGCGAGCATCCGCTTCTCGGTGAGAAAGGCGAGATGCTTTTTTTCCGTCTCGCTGATGCCGGGCGCCCGAGCGTCCTTCTTCTGGAGGGCGTCGATCTCCTTGAAGAGATTCTCCCCGATATCCCGGAGGTACGCGGTGGCCTGCTGGAAGGCTTTGTCCGCAGCGCCGAAGAGCTCTTTTTTGTTCTCGCGCTTGGCCTGTTCGGTCAGGATCCGCCCCTTGCGGGAGAGCAGCTCGCCCATGTCGAACTGGGCCTGGGCGGCCTGAGGGGCTTTGCCGTACTGGGAGAGGAACTTCTGGTACGCCTCGACCGCCGTGTTGACGAGCGCGTCGCGCTCCTCGGCGGGGGCGCGGTCGATTGCCTCGGACGCGATGGAGAGGAGGGCAATGTCGAACGCAATGCGATCCGGCTCCTTGGAGGCCAGGGCGCGCTGCGCTTCGAGGAATTCCTGGGCCAGGTCGAAATACCCGCGCTTGATCAGCCCCTGTCCGAACTGCACATTCTCCTCGACTGACTGGCCGTGAAGAAGATGAGGCCCGAGTGTCAGGGCGATGAGCGCGAGCAGCGGTGCGTTACGACGCGCCATGCGGGACCTCCGTCTCGAAACGGGCTGGCGGGCCGAGGCATTAACCCCGGCCCAGATAATCCATGCCCTGTTGAACGGATCCGGGATCGATCGGTTCACCGCGGGACCGGATCGGCGTCTGTTAAAACATAAGCGGAAAGCTGTGGGCTTTCCGCTTATGAAATCCGACGGCCAGGATGTACCCTGTCGCTGCCGACTCGACACCGCCGGGCGGCGGCGCTTACCGGAATCGGGCTTCCTCTTCCTCCTCCATCAGCGTGATCGTGGCCCGGGTGAGGATCAGCAGCTGGTAGCGCTTGCGTCCCTTCATCTTCCGACTGGTCAAGAGGCTGAGGAAGGGGATCTGGGAGAGGATCGGGATCTCCGAGATGGTGTCTTCCTCGAAGTAATCGGTGAATCCGCCCAGAAGGATCGTGCCTCTGTCCGGCATTGTCACCGTCGTGCGGACGCGCTCGATACGCAGGACCGGGGTCTCGATGGTGACCGAGACCGGCCCAACGGGGGTAGTCACGTTGGGATTCATGGGAGACGTCAGCGAGGGGGAGGGAATGAGCCGCGCGACCGTCGGGCGAAGCTCCAGCGTGATGAAGCGGCGGTCGGCGCTGACGATCGGACGCACGTCCAAGACGACCCCGTCCTGGACCAGGTCGACCTGGGGATCGGGAATGGCCACGGCGGTCGCCAGTTCGATGTCGTAATCGCGCACGTAGGCGAGCTGGTTGGAGAGGATGATATGGGCGCGCTGCGTGTTGAACAGGGTCAGCTTGGGCGCGGTGAGGTCGACCGAGCGCTCCTTCTTCTTCACGGCGCGGAGGATGGCCTCGAGGGAGATGTCGTCCAGCAGGGTGTACTGCATCGACGCCCCGCCCGAGTTGGAGAAGACCGTGGTGTAGAAGCGCTGGACCAACGTGTCCTGCTCGATGATATGCTCGGCACGGGCCTGCATGGTGCGGGCCACGTTGTTCCCGCCCTGGTAGAAGATACCGCTGGTCACGTCGTCTCCGACCGCGATGGGTGCCAGGGCAGAGGGGAAGGTGTAGTTGATGGCGCCGGGGGGGAACTCGACCAGGCGGTCGTCGATTGCCAGCGGCGGGAGGAATCCGGACGGGATCGGCGGAAGGCCCAGTCCGCCCTGCTGCGGCCCGAAGGGGATCTGGGCGGGGTTGGCGATGTTGCGGATGGGGTAGTTCACGTCGCTCATCAGCGGAGCCACGGCCATGTCGAGATCGCGGAAATCGACGCCGATCTCCTCAAGGAAGTTGTCCTGGACGCGCAGGAACCTAGTCTCGACGGTGACCAGGAGCCCGGTGGAGCTGCGGACGTCGTTGAGGAACTGCTGGACCTGCTTGTGGACGGGCGGCGTGTTGCGGACGATGAGCAGCCCGTTGTTGTAGTCGAGCGACATGCCCGCGGTGTCCCACGTATCGCGGGAGATGTTGGCACGGATCAGGTCGATGAGGGCCTGCGACGGAATGATCTCGCGACCGGCCTCCTCGGCCATGATGGCGGCGCCGGCATCCGGGATGAGGCTGATGCTGGGGCCGGGGAAGTCGCGGATCTGCGCGGTCAGGTCCTGAACATCGTACAGCTCCAACTTCACCTTCTGGGTGAGCTTGTCCTTCGTGATGATCTTGACGACGCCGTCCTCGATGGAGTACGCCAGGTCCCGGCTGCCCAGGATGAGGTTGAGCGCGCTCTGCGGAGGGAGGTTCTGCACCTTGAGCGTGACCTGCGCCGCCTGGTCGACTTCAGCCTCAAAGACAAAGTTGAGATTCGTGAACTGCCGGAGGAACTCGACAACCTCCCGCAGCGGCTGCTCCTGGAACTCCAGCGTGACCTTGATCTGCTGGAGGGAGGCCAGGATCTTCTCCTCCTCGGGGGAGAGGGGCTCATCCAGAGTCGTGATCCCCTTCCGCTCGCGCTTCTTGATCCGGTCCCAGGTATCGCGGTCGGGGAACTCGACGATGCGGCTCTGGAGGACGGCTTTCCGGTCGATCTTCTCGAAGGTGCGCTTCCACTGCTCGACATACATCGACCGATTCCAGCTTTCCAGCTTGGCGTGGTTCGCCCGGCGCGCGATGCGCTGGAGCTCGAAGGCCGCGGAGAGGTTCGGGTTCAGGTAGAGGATCTTATCGCACAGCTCGATGCAGTCCTGGTAGTTCTCCTTCTCGAACTCCCGCTGGGCGAGGTCGAACAGGGTGTCCATCCGCCGGGAAAGCTCTTCCTTGCGGACCTGCTCCTGCCGCGCGGTTTCCTCACGGGCGCGGCGGCGGCGCTCCTCCTCGACGCGGACTTCCTCGTCGCGGCGGATCCGCTTCACCTTCTCGATCAACTGCTCGGCCTGCTTCTGCCGCGCGTCGAGATCGACCTGATAGGGGAACCACTTGATCATCTCGAGGACGCGGCGGAGGGTCGCCTCGGACTGGTCGAGCCGCTTGAGCGAGGAGTCGACGTCGGCCGGAACCTCGGGCGCCTGGGACGGCGAGGCCAACTGCTCGGCCTCCCCGAGCAGGCGGGCAGCCTTGTCCAGATGCGCGTCGATCTCGACCTGCGCCTGCTGGACCCGGACGACGACCTGGTTGATCAGATCCCGGTACTGGCCCCCCTGGTCGCCGGGCCGGCCGTGGCCACGGGCGACGGCGATCCGGTCACTGAGATCCTTGGCCTCGGGAAAGTCCGGCCGGGCTTCCAGCGACTTGCGGATGTTGTCCTCGGCCTTGTCGAATTCCAGCGCCTGGTAATACTCCAAGGCGAGACGGTAGTATTGCTGCGCCAATGCGGCCTTTTCCTGCTGGCCGACAGCCTGGTCCTTGACCACGTTTTCCATCCGCTTGGCCCAATCCGAGGAGGCCGCGGCGATGGAAGGGCGCACCGGCGTTCCGGGCGCGCCGGGGAGGGCCGGCTCCGGTGCGGCTACGACGGGCGGAGGGGGAGGCGCCGCTTTGTCCGCGCCGGCATCCGGCGGCGTCGACTCAGGCGGACCGCCCGAGCAGGCGGACAGCATCAGCGCAAAAGCGGCCATCAGGCGTGCAGGTTTCATGCGGCTCCTTCCTCCACCTCGTCCCGAAACGGGGTTCATTTCGAAGCGTTGATTATAGTGTACGAATCCGCTTTGTGAAGGGAAAACGCGAATTCCCGGGCAATATTTCCGGTCACTTCGGCGCGGGTGCCGGCGCGGGTGCCGGTGCAGGCGCCCTGGGCGACCCGATCGCCGGGTGCAGCTTCTGCGCTTTTCCCGCGTCATCCTTGTACTTCAACTCCCAGGTCTGGACCTCGCGCGTTCTCTGCTTCTTCTCTTCCCCCACCTTCACGCCCTTGTCGTCGAACTTGGGGACCACGTACTCGTCCGTGTGCTGCAGGGTGACGCGGGCCAGATCCAGCACCTCGTATCCCGTCGCCAGGTCGCCGTCTCCGATCTTGTCGCCCTTGCGGACGAGGTAGAGCTTGGTCTTCCACTTTCCGTCCAGGAACCGCTTGATCATGAGCTGGGCGGTGGGGACCGCGGGCTGGTCCGGTTCGAGCGGAATCTCGGCGACTCCCTTCAATTCAAGATCCAGGACCGACACCGCGGTGACGGTCAGGGGCTCGCTCGTGAGCTCCCGCTCCTCGAGCTTGGCAGCGACTTCGTCGCTCGTGACGCGCGCCGTCACCTGGTAGGCGTATGACTGTTTCGGCTCCACGCTCGAGTCCGTGTAGCTCTTCTCGGCAAGGGGCTCGGGGGTGAGCTTCTTGAAGCCCGTCTCTCCCGGTCCTTTCCGGTGGAGGATGTACCCGATCTCCTCGGGCTTGATGTTCTTGTTGTCCGGGCTGTCGCTCCACGCCAGCTTGATGGACCCCGGCTCCACCACGGGGGGGGTCAGGGTGGGGGCCTTGAGGACCGGCTTCTTCTTCGGGTCGGCGCGCATGTCCGGCGTTGCGCTCTTCATGATCTCTACGTTCACGGCGAGCTGAGGCGGGCGCGTATAGACGTGCGGTTCGCCGGGCGCTGCCACCACGGAGGGCCCGAACGCACTCGCGATGTGTCCCTGCATGTCCGGCTTCACCGGGAGCTCCACCGGGCGCGTTTTCAGTTCCTGGTCGAGCTGTCGGGTGTTGTTTTTGGCCTGGGGGATCAACGGGTTTTTCTTGGCCATCGCCACCCCGACGACGAGATAGGCGGCCAGGACCGCGAGGGATACGCCCAAGATCACCTTTTCCCAATTCTTGGCAAGCTTCTCTTTCATGGCGTATGCCCGACCAAAAGACACGGATAAGTCAGCGAACCTTTTTTTTGCCTTGCGCCGACCCGCTGTCAGACCCGCGGCTCGGATCTTCCAGGACGATTTCGACCGTCCCCCCTGCCGCGTCGCGGTAGACCATCTTCCACGTCGGCACCTCGCGGGTGACGACTACTTCCTCCTCTCCGATCTTTCGGGCCGTCTTCGGGTCGATCACCGTCCGAACCGCCTTCCCGGGCCGCTCGACCTTCACGGTGTCGATGGACAGGACCGTGAATCCGGTCTCGAAGTCCACATCGACGGGTCGGCCCCCGAGAAGGATGGTTTCCTGCCTCCCGATGCGATCCCCCTTGCGGACGGTGTAATCCTTTTCGACCCAGACGCCGTCCTCAAGCTTTCGGATCGTCACGCGGGCCATCAGCAGCGGCTCGGCGCCCGCGATATCGGACGGAAACCGTGAGACGAGACGTAAGGTCACCTCGACGAGGTCTCGCGAACGGATCGCCCTTGCGGTGCTTTTTGGTCCCTCGCCGTCGGGTCCCGCGCGGACCGCGTCCGCGACTGCCGGGTCCCCACACACCGATGCGACCGCGTACTCCAGATCCTGCCGCGGTCGGATCCCTTCGTCGGTGAAGACTTTATCGACGACCGGGGTCCGGGTCAGCCGCTCGAAGCTGCCCTTCCCGGTCACCCGTCTATAAACATGGTAGCCGGAGACGGAAACGTTCGTCGTCGGTGCGTCGTCCCAGGTCAGCCGCACCAGTCCGATTTCCGCTACGATCCCGGCGATGACCGGCGGGTCGAGGCGGGGGGCAGTCTGCGAAAGCGCCCTGGCCGGGAAGAGGCCGGTCAGCGCGACACCTCCGAGCAGACCCAGTCTTCGTGTCAAGCGCGCGTGCATCATATCCCGATCCCCGGACGGCCTGTGGCCGCGTCCCAGGGAGGGAACGGCCCCTCACGATCAATTGCCTGCGACCACGGGCTCGAACGGCTTCGACAGCTTGTCGGAATCGAAGTCGAAAACCTCGTACGTGATGAAGGCCCGGATCGGCCTGGGCTTCAGCCACTCGGCCTTCAACTCGGCCAGGCGCTTCTCCTTGGCTTGTGCTGCGTTCTGGCCCTCCTCGACGCGGATCGGCTCCTCGATCTTGTCCGGGAGGGTCTTCGACGGGACCACGCGGACGCCGCGCAGGTGGGTCAGCAGCTTGGGGCCCGGGCCTTCGGTGTCGAGAAGCAGCTTCAGGAGCTTCGGCAGTTCGGCGTTCATGATCTCGACGCGGATGCCGCAGGTGATGACCGTGCCGTACCGGCCCGGGAGTTCGAACGGATTGGAGGACCACCCTGGGTATTCCTCTCCCGGCGTGCCCTTGGGCCCCGGAGCGAAGCGGATTTCCTCCAGCGAGGAGACGGCCCCGGGTGTCGACTGCTGGATCGCCAGGAGAGCCTCCGTGATCCGCTGGCAGATCCAGAACCGTTTCTGGATGTCGGGCAGGTCCAGGGTGCCGCCCACTTGCGCCCACTGGATGCCGACCGGGGCTCCGGGAGCCGCGCCCGCGGGGCCGGGGCCGAAGATCGGCTCGATCGCCCCCTCGGCGGCACGGCGTCCGTGATGAATGGCAACCGCTTCCAGGTCCTTCTGCATCTTCGCGCAAAGAGTATCGTAAAGCGCCTTGAACTGGCCGGACGCGGGCGGGCTGGGGAGGCCCTCGAACCAGGTCTCGAGCGCCTCGTCATACTTCTTGTACCAGCCCTTGCATTCCTCGAGCTCCTTCATCAAGGCGATCTTGCGGTCGTTGTAGGCGGCGATCTGGACGGTGGAGGGGATGTCGGAGGGCTTTTCCAGGATCGACGTGAGGTCGCTGTTCAGGCCGGCGAGCGTCTTGGCTTCCTTGTCTCTCAAGCCCTGAGCGCCGAGGACGAAGTACGCAAAGCCCAAGACGATGAGGGCCAGGACGACCCCGAGCGCGATCCAGAACCCGTTCTGCTTCATTTTGTCCATAAGCCTCGTTCTTCCGCGGGGTCAGGGGAGACGGTGCTATCACTTAACGGGGGCCGCCGGCTTGCGGGCGTTCTCCCCGATCTTGACCTTCCAGGAGGCGGAGAAGGCGAAGTACTTGGATCCCTCCTCAGCCGCCGGGGCGAGGGGGCCCAGGCCAGCCGGCTTGGGCAGGCCTTCCGGCGCGAGCTCCGTGATGACCTTGGGGTTGATCTTCACGGAGGCCTTTTCGGTGTTGAACGTCTTCTGGATCGTCTCTCCCAGGCGCTTCGTGACGAAATCGTAGGCCTGTTGCGGGTTGCTGCGCTGGGGCAACACGAGGATCGCCCCCTCGATCGCCACCTCGATCTGGGAGGCGTTGGGCGTGATCCACGGCAGGCTGGCCGTTGCCGCGGCGGGCGCCGCCGCCCCCTGCGGCTTTTCCGTGATCTCGGTGCGGAGCAGCCAGAGCTTCTCCAGGTCCGCGAGCGTTTCCGTGCTCTTGGCGATCGTATTGATGGTATTGAGGATCTTGAGGGGCAGGTCCCGCTCGGAGACGACGTTCGCGAGGGTGCCCAGCTCCTTTTCGATCGAGGGAATGGGGGCTTTCGCCTTCTTGAGGTCCGAGGCGATCTGCTCGTGGGACTCCTTCACCCCCCGTGCGTCCTTGCTGGCGCTCACCAACTGGGACCGCTCGTCGTCCGCGCTGCTGTACAGGAGGTAGACCGGGATGGCCAGCAGGGCCACCGCGACCGCGGCGACCGGGCGGCGCTTGGCGGTCTCGCGGCGGTTGCGCTCCTCCTCCGGGAGGAGGTTGATCTTCATCCGCGACAGGCCGTGGGCCTGCAGGGCGAGGCCCAGTGCCGCGCCGATCGAGTCGAGATAGGCGGTCAGCTTCGCCTGGTCGACCGACGACGAGACAGCCACCTTGGCCAGCCGGTCGATCTTCGTTGCCTCGATCTGGAGATTCTGGGAGACGAACTTGTGGATGTGGATCGTCTTCGATCCGTTCCCCACCAGGAAGATCTTGTCGAATTTGTTGAGGCGGGAGATGGACTTGTAGTACCCGATCGACCGGTGGATCTCGCCGACGAGATCTTTCAGGACCGGCTGCATGGAGGCGAACAGCTTGCCCTGCTGCTGGGACTGGGCGGCGGTGACCTTCAGCCGCTCCGCCTCGGACAGCGGGATGCCGAGCTCCTTGTGCAGCGCCTTGGTCAGGTCGTTTCCCGTGATGGGCAGGTTACGGATCCAGCACCGCGGTCCGTCCACCACGATCAAGTCCGTGTTGTCCGCGCCGATGTCCAGGGCGATGGAAGCGTTTCCCGTGTCCTGGTCGTGGACGAGATAATTGTAGAGTGCGACGGGCGAAAACTGGATCACGTCGGGATGCAGCGCCAAGCTCTGCAGGAGCGAGAGGAAGTGGTCGACCACCTCGCGCTTGATGGCGAAGAGGATGACTTCCATCTCCTCGCCCACGGAGTACTTCCGGTCCACGACGTGCGAATCCCAGATGACCTCGTTGAGCGGGAACGGGATCTGCTGCTGGGCCTCGTACCGGACGCGCTCCTGGATGCGGTCGGGATCACCCGGCGGCAGTTTCACCGGCCGGTTGAACACGGCATGGCCGGGCAACGAGCAGGCAATTCGCTGCCCGCGCATCCGGTTGCGGGACATCAGCTTGGACAGGCCTTCGCGGATATGGGACTCGATCTGGGCCTGGTCGGTGCCTCCGCGGGGCAGCTCCTCGACATCCAGCGCGGTGACCGTCAGACCGCCCCCTTCCGCAATCACCTGGACGGCCTTGATGGATGTTTGGCTGATGTCAATGCCCCATACCTTCTTGGGCATCGGATCACTCCCTCCTATTCGCCGTCCACAAGGACCCCAGAATGTTACGGAATTATAGGCGGGTCGTCGATCCTGTCAATCTTATTCCTCTTATATAGACGACGGCGACGAAACGGCCGACTGCAGGTCAGGGGGCCGGGCGCGTCTCGGCCAGCGCCCGCCTCAGGTCCTGCTTGAATTTGGGCATCTCCCAGGGCGACCGGAGCAGGTAGGCGGGGTGGAAGGCGGGGATCACGCGGAGTCCGGGGATCCAGGGGAAGTCGAAGAACTGGCCCCGGATGCGGGAGATGGCTTCCGTGCTGCCCAGCAAGGCCTGGGACGCCACGGCCCCGAGGGCGCAGAGCAGCTTCGGCCGGATGATCTCGACCTGCCGTCGGAGGTAGGGGAAACAATGGACGACTTCACCCGGTTCCGGCTTCCTGTTGTTGGGGGGCCGGCATTTCAGGACATTGCCGATGTAGACCTCGTCACGCCGCGTGCCGAGCTCGGCCAGGGTTCGTGTGAGCAACTGGCCCGCACGGCCCACGAAGGGCTCCCCCTGGGCGTCTTCGTCCGCGCCGGGGGCCTCGCCGACGAACATCAGGGCGGCTCGCGGCGAGCCGACCCCGAAGACAACCTGCGTGCGCGTCTTGTGCAGGCCGCATTTCCTGCAGGCCAGGGCCTCCTCGCGGAGGGAGAGGAATCGCTCACGCGGGTCCCCCTCGAGACCCGTCGCGGGATCGGCCGCACGCGGGGGGGCGGAGGGGGCGGCCGGAACGACCCGGTTCGGGGCGGAAGGATCCTCGGCCCGGCGGGGGGGAGGCGGCGTCTCGGGGCGGCTGACCGGCGTCGATGCGTCACGAGCGGGGGGCGGCGCCTGACGGCGTGGGATCACGTCCGCACCCAGAGCCTTTTCGAGCTCGAGACGCTGTCGCAGGGCACGTCGGGCACGATCGGGCGAGGTCGTCATGTCGTTTTCCCGAATAAGCCGGTGGTGGCGTCGCGAAGCGGTCAGGACCTCCGGAGGAGGCGGCGCGCGGCGGCGAGGACCCTCCGCTCCGCCGATGGACGGCTGCCGAAGACGGTCGCGCCGGCGGCGCGGGGATGGCCGCCTCCGCCGAAGGGTCCGACGAGCGCGGTCGCGTCGACGCCCCGTTCCGTCCGCACGCTGACCTTGATGGATCCCGGCTCGCCGGCGTCCCGGAAGAGGATCGCCATCTCGACTCCGCGGACGGATTTCACGATCTCGACATATTCCTGGGAGTCGCGGGGCCGGGCGCCGTGACGGAGGACGCTGGCCTGCGTGAGCCAGAGCCAGCCGAGCCGTCCGTCGCCGGAAAAACGGACCGAGCGCATGCAGGCGCCCAGCAGGCGCAGATCCTCGCGCGAGCGGTTGCGGTAGATCTGGCGGGCGATCTCGCCGGGGCGCGCCCCGCAGGCGATCAGGTCCGCCGCCGCGCGCAGCGTGCGGGGGGTCGTGTTGCTGAACGAGAATCGCCCGGTGTCGGTCAGCAGGGCGGCGTAGAGGTTTGTCGCGATCGCCCGACCGGGCCGGAGGCCGGCGCGACGGACAAGCCTCCAGAGGAGCTCCCCGGTGGCCGCGGCCGAGGGGTCGACCCAGTTGAGGTCGCCGAAACGGGCGTTCGTCTTGTGATGGTCAATGTTGATCGTGAAAAGCCCGGGCGGGAAGGCGGCCCGGAGGCTTTCGCAGCGGTCGAGGTCGGTGGCGTCGAGCACCAGGAGGGCGTCGAATCCGTGGCGCACGTCGCGTGTCCCGATGCCGATGGACCGGACGCCCGGCAGGCCGCGGAGCTCCTCGAGGATCGGACCTTCGTGGACGACGCGCGCGGTCTTGCCGAGGGCGCGAAGGAGGGCGGCTGCGGCGAGGGCCGACCCGATCGCGTCGCCGTCACCGCGCGCGTGGGTCGTGACGAGGAACCGCCGGTGCGCGCGGATGGCGCGAAGCACCGTCGCGGCGGGATCCGTCTCGCGTGTCGGCGGGGGCATCTGGTCTCTCGGCCGTGCCGGGTTCGGGTGGCGTCGGGCGGACGGCGCGGGCCTCCGCACCGCCTGCGTACGGTCAGACCGCGAAGGAGACGGGATCCGGAGCGCGGACTCTCGATTCCGCAACGGCTGAGGCCCCTTCCGCGTCGGCGGATGTCACGCGCGCGGCGACCAGCCCGCCTCGCGGGATCCCCGTCTCGAGCCGCACGCGGAGATACTGCTCGCTGTAGCCGACCGGGCGGCCCGTTGCGCGGTCCGGGCGCTCCTCGACGAGGACCTCTACCGATCGGCCGACGAAGCGCCGATGGAAGGCGGCGGCCGCCGCGCGGGCGACCTCCGCCAGCGCGCGCATCCGGGGACGGACCACGGACGCGGGGATGGCGCCCGCCATCCCCGCCGCTTC
>CAYUME010000064.1:6320-12782 GCA_964445475.1 uncultured Planctomycetia bacterium | reverse complement strand
CGCCAGGACCACCGCGCCGGCTGCCAGCAGGGCGAGGAGCGGACGGGTATCCCGCCCCTTCCGCGCCATCGCGTCGACGACCAGGATGACCAGCCCGGCCGTCGCCGTCACGATCGCAGGAATGAGAACGCCCCATTCGGACCGCATCGCATCAGTACTCCCGATCCGGAGAAGCCGGCACGGCGCCGGGGGTCGACGCGCCGGACGCGGCGGCGGGCGGACGCACCGACGCCGCCCCTCGCGACGCCGCCGCGTCCATCCGGTCCACCACCAGGCGGGGCCAGAGACCCAGCAGGAAGAAGGAAGCCACCAGGGGGACGAAGATCCAGCATTCGCGACGGTCGAGATCCGGCGGAGGCGGACGTTTCGGGTCGGCCGGCTTCCCGAACAGGACCTGTCGCACCATGCCGAGCGTGTAGACGGCGCCCAGGATCAGGCCGAGGCCGGCTGTCGCCGCGAGCGCGGGGGAGATCTCGTAGGTCCCCATCAGCACGAGGAACTCGCCGGGGAATCCGTTCAGGCCGGGAAGGCCGATCGACGCGAGGGCCGTCAGCACCATGACCAGCGCGTAGCGCGGCGCCACCGAGGCCACGCCGCCGTGCTCGAGCAGCGAGCGGGTGTGCGTCCGCTCGTAGAGCATGCCGACCAGCAGGAAGAGCGCCCCGGTGCTCAAGCCGTGGTTGACCATCTGGAGGACGGCCCCCTCGACCCCCTTCACCGTCAGGGAGAAGAGTCCGACGACCACATAACCGAGGTGGCTGACGCTCGAATAGGCCACGAGCTTTTTCATGTCCGTCTGCGCCATGGCCATCAACGCGCCGTACACAATGCCGATCACACCGAGGGTCCGGAAGAGGGAGAGGTAGGTGAGTCCCCCGACCAGGTTCGCGTCGAGCGCCCCCGGGAAGAAGGGCATCGCGATGCGGAGAAATCCGTAGGCCCCCATCTTGAGCAGGACCCCCGCCAGCATGACGCTGCCCGCCGTGGGCGCCTCGGTGTGGGCGTCCGGCAGCCACGTGTGCAGGGGAAAGATGGGGACCTTGATCGCAAAAGCGAGCGCGAAGGCGCCGAAACAGAGGACCGGGGCTTCCGGCGCCAGTCTCCCCTCGGCCATCGCCTGCCTCAACGCGTCCGGAAGGTCGGGAATGGAGAAGGTCCCGGCTTTCAGGCCGCAGTAGAGGACGGCAACCAGCATCGGCAGACTGCCCGCCAGGGTGTAGAGGACAAATTTCACGGCGGCGTAGATGCGGCGCTCGCCGCCCCAGATCCCGACGAGGAGCGCCATCGGAATCAGCATCAATTCCCAGAAGACGTAGAAGAGCAGCAGGTCCTGGCACGCGAAGACGCCGATCGTGGAGGCCTCCACCAGCAGGAGCGCGATGTGGAACTCCCTCACCCGGTCGCGCACGGCGCGCCATGACGCCAGGATCCCAAGCGGGGTCAGGAACGCGGCCAGGACGACCAGGAAGAGGCTCAGACCGTCCACGCCGAGGGCGTATCGCGCCCCGAGGGCCGGTATCCAGGCGGTCGCCTCCGTGAGCTGCAGGTCGCCCGAGGCCTCCCCTCCGCGGAATGTCACGAGCAGGAGGACGGCCAGCAGGACCTCGAGGAGCGAGCACCCGAGGGCCCCCCAGCGCGTCTCGTCTTCGCGGTCACGGGGGAATCCCAGCAGGAACAGGGACCCCGCCACGGGCACGAAGACCAGGTAGCTCAGGACGGGCACGTCCATCGTTCACGCCTCCGCAATCAACGCCGCCGCGCGCGCCGCACGCCGATCGCCTGTCAGAATCCGATCCAGTGACGCAACGAGCCGCCGGACGTCCGCTCGAGCAGGAACGCGAGCACGAGGACCGTGCCGACGGCCAGCACCGCCGCATAGTGGGAGACCAAGCCCGACTGCAGTCGCCGGCAGGCGCCGCCGGCCCGTCGGGCCAGCGCGGCCAGGCCGCCGACGCAGCCGAGATCGATCAGGGTCACGTCCACCACCAGCCAGGCCAGGAACGAGCCCACGCGGAGGACCCGCGCCACGGCCACGGCGTACAGCGCGTCGAATCCGAAGCCCGCGGCGGCCCAGGCGTGGATCCTTCGTCCGGCCGACCGCTTTTCCGCCCATTTGTGCATCGTGCCGCTGCCTGTCGAGTACAGATACCAGGCCAGCGAACCGCCTGCGATGGCCAGGAGCAGGGAGAGGACGGCATTGAGCAGGGCGGACGAAATGAGCACGGCGGCGTGCGTCTCGACGCCTTCCGCGTGGGGGGTGGTGAGCCAGACCGGCTTCAGGAACTCGCCGATGGCCTGCGACTGGGGCAGGCCCAGGACGCCGCCGAAAAAGGCGAGCACGGCCAGCACGACCAGCGGCACGGTCATGGAGAGGCCGGGCTTGTGCAGCGGCGGGGGCGTCATCGAAGCCGCCCCGTCAAACGGCGCGTGACCGGGGTCGGCGTGGTGCCCCTCCCCCCGCGAGGACCCCATGAAGGCCAAGGCGATCAGGCGGGCGCTGTAGAACGCCGTGCAGAGCGCGGCCAGCAGGCCGGCTCCCCAGAGGACGTACTGGTGCTGCTCCAGGGCCGTCAGCAGGATCTCGTCCTTGCTCCAGAACCCGGCGAGCGGGAAGATCCCCGCCAAGGCGAGCGCGCCGGTCAGCATGGCGAGAAAGACGACCCGGAGCGATCGGTTCAGCCCCCCCATCCGGAAGAGGTCCTGCTCGCCGTGGAGCGCGTGGATGACGGCTCCAGCCCCCAGGAAGAGCAACGCCTTGAAAAAGGCATGCGTCACGAGATGGAAGACGGCCACCGCGTACGCCCCCAGCCCCGCCGCAATGAACATGAACCCGAGCTGGCTGATGGTCGAATAGGCCAGCACCTTCTTGATGTCGCGTTGCACGACCGCCGCGAACCCCGCCACCAGGGCCGTCGCCGTCCCCACCGCGGCGACGACCATCCCGGCCGCCGGGGCGAAGGCGAAAACGAAATTGAGCCGGGCCAGCAGGTACACGCCGGCCGTCACCATCGTGGCCGCATGGATCAGCGCGCTGACCGGGGTCGGGCCGGCCATCGCATCGGGGAGCCAGACATGCAGGGGGATCTGGGCCGACTTGCCGCATGCGCCCGCGAAGAGCAGCAGGGCGATCACGGTCGGCACGACCGCCGCCATGCCCCCCAGCTGCCGGACCACCGAAAGCCGGTCCTCTCCCCCGATCCCCAGCGTCCCGAAGGCCGCGAAATAGGCCAGCATGCCCAGGACGAAGCCAAGGTCCCCCACCCGGTTGACCACGAACGCCTTCTTTCCCGCGTCCGCCTTGGCCACGTCCTCAAACCAGAAGCCGATCAGCAGATACGAGCAGAGCCCCACGCCCTCCCATCCCGCGAACAGGAGGGGGAGGCTGTCTCCGAGCACCAGGAGCAGCATGCAGAAGAGGAAGAGGTTCAGATAGGCGAAGTAGCGGCGGTAGCCGGGGTCCTTCGCCATGTATCCCGTGGAGTAGACGTGGATCAGGAATCCCACTCCCGTGACGACCAGGACCATGACAGCCGACAGGGGGTCGAAGAGGAACCCGAGACGGACGTCGAGGGGGATGCCTCCCCCGTCGGCCTGAAGCCACGTGAAGAGCGGGACGCCGACGCTCCGGTCGACCGGATGGTAGAGCTTGATCAGGTGGGCGAAGGCGGCGGCCCCACAGAGGAAGGCCAGGAGCGGCATTCCGCAGGCGATGGCGGTGACGAGCCCCCTCGGGAACCGGCGGCCGAGGAGGCCGTTCAGGATCGCCCCGGCCAGCGGGAAGAGCGGGACGAGGAGGACCAGCCACTGGATTTTTTCGACGAGGTCCGTGCGCATGCCCGCTATCCCTTCAGATCCCGGAGATCCTCGGCGTCCGGCGCCCGCTTCCGCTGCACGATCGCGATCAGGAAGGCCAGACCGACGGCCGCTTCGGCCGCCGCCACGCCCATCGTCAGGAGGATGAAGACGTGGCCCGCGTGGCCGGCACCGCCCCCGTGAACCGAGGCCAGGGTGACGAAGGCGAGGTTCGCGGCGTTCAGCATCAGCTCGACGGACATCAGCACCACGAGCAGGTTCCGCTTCGAGAGGACGCCGTAGGCTCCGGCCGAGAAAAGCGCCGCGCTCAGCAGCAGGCTGTTGGTCGGGTTGAACATGGCCTAGAGCTTCCTCTTGGCGAGCAGGACCGCGGCGACGACGGCCGCCACGATCAGGAGCGAGAGCGCCTCGAGCTGGACGACAAATCGCGTGAACAGGGAGCGCCCCACGCCTTCCACCGTGCCGAACGCGGCCGGGTCCAGGCGGGTCATCGACAGCCCCTCGGAGGCGCCGAGGATGCCCGCCGCGAGGACACCCAGCAGGAGCAGGGCGATCAACGCGGCGACCGCGCGCTCGACGGGGGGCGCTTCCGGCCGGAGGTCCTCCGGATTCAGGTTCAACAGCATGATCACGAACAGGAAAAGGACGAGGATCGCCCCGGCATACACCACCACCTGCATCAAGGCCAGGAACGGCGCGGTGAAAAGGTAGAAGACCGCCGCCACGCCGAGCAGCGTGACGAGCAGCCAGAGCGCGCTGTAGAGCGGGCTCCTTCGCGTGACGGCGAGGAGCGCCCCCGCAACGCACGTCAGCGAGGCGACCAGGAAGACGCCATCCTTGAGCGACATGCTCCGTTCACCTCCCGATACCCGACTCCTCCGCGCGGGGCTACAGGATGCCCTGCACGGCGCTGATCACGAAATTGAGGAACGCCAGGGGCACCAGCACCTTCCATCCCAGCGCCATCAGCTGGTCGTAACGCAGCCGCGGGATGGTCCACCGCACCCAGATGTACAGGAACAGCAGGGCCCCGGTCTTGCCCGCGAAGGCGGCCACCGAGACCGCGCCGGCCACGAGGGTCCGGCTCGCGGGATCGATCCCCGGGACGTGCCAGCCGCCGAGGAAGAGCGTCACCGTGACGGCGGAGATCGCCACCATCGACAGGTACTCTCCCATCATGAAGAGCGCGAACCGCATGCCGCCATACTCCGTGTGATACCCCCCGACCAGCTCCGCCTCGCACTCCGGCAGGTCGAAAGGGAGTCGCTTGTTCTCGGCGAAGGCGGCCAGGACGAAGAGCCCGAAGGCGAAGGGCTGCCGGAAGACATTCCACCCCAGCATGGGCAGGAACCCCAGAAGGGTCGTCGGCTCCGTCTGGCGCGTCACGATCTCGCTCATGCGCACCGTGCCGACCCCGGACCCGTCCGAGGTGGCCATCAGGACCAGGATCATCGAGATCCCCATCACGATCTCATAACTGACCATCTGCGCGGAGGCGCGAAGCGTCCCCAGGAGGGCGAACTTGTTGTTGGAAGCCCATCCGCCTATCGCCACGGCGTAGACGCCCATCGAGGCCATGGCGGCGCAGAAGAGCAGGCCGGCCGGCAGATCGGCCACCTGGAGACGGACGTCGAGCCCCCCGTCCGGGACCGTTCCGGCGAGAAGATAGAGCCCCGCCCCCGCCGCCGCTCCGCCCGCCACGGCGGCGGCGGCCAGGGACAGGAGCGGGATCAGAAGCCACGCGGCGCGGGCGCCGCGGGAGCGCGCCAGGAAGCCCAGACCCGCGAGCGCCGCGCCCGCCCCCGCCCCGCCGAGGCCCAGGAGGACAGCCCCCACCTTCAGCATCGACGGCGTCAGGTTGACGGCGTTCCCGAACGGGACCATCACGGCCATCAGCAGCGGGGGGATGAGGGCCATCACCGGGGCCACGGCGAAGAGGATCTTGTCCACGTGGTCGGGGACCAGATCCTCCTTGAAGAAGTTCTTGACCGCGTCGGCCATCGGTTGAAGCACGCCGAAAGGCCCGACCCGGTTCGGTCCGACCCGGTCCTGGATCGCGGCGCAGATGCGCCGCTCCGCCAGGACGAGGACCGGGACCGCGGCCATGAGCGCTCCGAAGAACGCCCCCAGGCGGACCATCGCGATCACCAGGTCCCGGATCGTCGCCTCGTCCATGAACCGCCTCCGGCCGTCTTATGCGCCGCGAACGCTGTCGTTCGTCTCGACCGGCATTGCGCCAAGCGGTCCGATCGAGCCCCAGGCGAGACCACGCCACGCGTCTCCTGCCGCCATCTGCCCGAAAACGGCCTCGGGCGACAGCACCTCCCGGCGCTCCCCGTCCAGGACGAGGAGCTCCTGCAGGAGGTCCGTCGCGGGGGCCGCGCCTCCCGGCGGGTCCACGGCGCGTCGGAGCCGCTGGACACGACCCGTCGAGGAGATCATCGTCCCGTCCGTTTCCGGCCATCCCGACATGGCCAGCACCACCTGGGCCTTTCCGGCCAAGGGGCTTTCGTGCGTGTCGATCGCCAGCGTGACCTCGACCCGTTCCAGCGCGTCGCCCAGCGCTGTCGGAATCCGGCCCTCCGGGTCTCCGCCCAGGACGACGAGGGCCCGAACCGAACCGTCCCGCATGGCGCCGGCCAGGCGGCC
>CAYUME010000064.1:4329-6310 GCA_964445475.1 uncultured Planctomycetia bacterium | reverse complement strand
CGCCGTCGGGCGAGCCGTCGGCCGGGGGCAAGTCGGCCGCGACCGTCTCCGCGCCGAAAAGTCGCTCCGCCCCCGCCCGATTGGGCGCCTTTTCGGCCTCGATGACAAAACCGCCCGGGAACCGAAGGTCGTCGCCTTCGCGCCGGGTGAGCACGGCCGTCACGGGGATCCCCAGGCGCTCCAGGAGCGTCCGGAAGAGAAAGAGGGTCTCGTTCGTTGCGAACGCGGACGCCACCCCGGCCACCGCGGAGACCCCGTGATGCCGGACGGCGCCGGCCAGGGCGTCGCGGGCCGCGTTGACCGCCTGCAGACTGGATGGGGCTTCCTCGAGACCGCGGGCGCGGTGGGCTCTCAGGCGCTGCGGCGAGACGGCGGCCTTGTGGCTGCTGCGGCCGGCGTCGCACATCCACCAGGCATTGACCCGGGGATTGGGGCGGGGACGCAGGCGCTTGACCGCATTCCCGAGAGCATCGACAAAGACGCTGCATCCGCGGCCGCAGCCCGTGCAGATCGATTCCGTCGTCCGCAGGAACCAGACGCGCGCCTGGTAGAGGAAGTCCCGGTTCAGGAGCGCCCCGACGGGGCAGATGTCGACGACATTCCCCGAAAGGGGGTTGTCGAGGGGGCGGCCCGGGAAGATATCGATCTGGGACTGGTCGCCCCGCCCCGTCACCGCCAGATCCCCCGTCCCGGAGATCTCGTCGCAGAAGCGAACGCAGCGGGTGCAGACGATGCAGCGATTGCCCCAGTAATGGACGAGGGGCCCCAGCGGCTTGGCGTGGCGGATCACCTTCTCCTCGGCGAAGCGGCTGTGGTCCCGTCCGTACTGGTAGGAGAAGTCCTGCAGGAGGCACTCCCCGGCCTGGTCGCAGACGGGGCAGTCGAGGGGGTGGTTCAGGAGGAGGAACTCGAGGATGTCCCGGCGCGCCGCGACCACCTCGGGCGCCTCGGTCTCGACCTCGAGCGGCGCCGTCACGCGCACGGTGCAGGAGGTCTCCAGCTTGGGGCGTCCGACGATCTTCACGAGGCACATCCGGCAATTGCCGGCCACGGAGAGGCCGGGGTGATAGCAATAATGCGGGACGAAGACCCCGTGGTCCAGCAGGACCTGGAGCAGGGGCGCTCCCGCCTCGGCCTGGATTTCGCGGCCGTTCGCCTTGATGGGGATCTTCGCCATGTCCGTTCGCCCGGAATCCGTTCCGGCGAGCACCCGGG
The DNA here is from genome assembly GCA_964445475.1 of uncultured Planctomycetia bacterium. Lineage (GTDB taxonomy): Bacteria > Planctomycetota > MHYJ01 > CAYUME01 > CAYUME01 > CAYUME01. The sequence continues at coordinate 5,095 of CAYUME010000064.1, read as the reverse complement.
GGCCGCTTACGGCGACACCCCGGGGGCTGCCGCCCTGCCCGCCCCCTTGAAGGGGCACCGCTGTTCACGCACGTGCGTCTCGAACTCGTCCCGGAACTTCGGGATGAAGCTTCTCACCGGCATGGCCATCGCGTCGGCCAGGACGCAGATCGTCCGGCCCACCATGTTCTTGGCGACGTCCAGGCACAGGTCCAGGTCGCCCGCACGCCCCCCGCCCTTTTCGATCCGCCGGAGGATCTTCTCGAGCCAACCGCACCCTTCGCGGCAGGGCGTGCACTGTCCGCAGGATTCGTGGTGATAGAAGCGCGCCAGGTTCAGGAGGGCGTCCACCATGCAGGTCGTCTCGTCCATCACAATGACGGCGCCGGACCCGAGAAGCGATCCGGCCGCGGCCACGGACTCGAAGTCGAGGTTGACGCTCGCGGCTTCCGTCGCCGTCAGGACGGGAACGGAGGATCCCCCGGGGATGACGGCTTTGAGCTTGCGGCCCTCCATCACCCCCCCCGCGCAATCCCCGATCAGCGTTTTGAGCGGGGTCCCCATCGGCAGTTCGTAATTGCCGGGTCGTTCCACGTGTCCGCTGACGGAGAAGATCTTGGGGCCCGGGCTCTTCTCGGTGCCCATCGTCCGGAACCACGCCGCGCCCCGCATCACGATGTGCGGGAGGTTGCAGAGCGTCTCCACGTTGTTCACGACCGTCGGCATGCGGAAGAGGCCCTCGACGGCGGGAAAGGGCGGCTTCAGGCGGGGATAGCCCCGCCCCCCC
>CAYUME010000064.1:0-4319 GCA_964445475.1 uncultured Planctomycetia bacterium | reverse complement strand
CGTCTCCTCGCCGCAGATGTAGGCCCCGGCTCCGCGGTGGACGGTCACCTCGAGGTCGAAAGCGGAGTCCAGGAGCCGGGGGCCCAGGAAGCCTCGCGTCCGGGCCTCCTCGATGGCTTTCCGGAGGATGCGGGCCCCGTCCCCCATCTCGCCGCGGATGTAGATATAGGCCTGGCGCGCGCCGATGGCCCTGGCCGCGATCACGATCCCTTCCAGGAGCTGATGCGGCGACTTCTCTATCAGGAGCCGGTCCTTGAAAGTCCCGGGCTCGCTTTCGTCGGCATTGCAGACAAGATACCGGGGCTTGTCGTTCTTCGGGACGAACCCCCACTTCTGACCTGTCGGAAAGCCGGCCCCGCCGCGGCCCCGCAGGCCGGATTTCTTGACCTCGTCGATGAGCGAGTCCGGCGTGAAGTCCCGGAGGGCGCGTCGGGCGCCTTCGTAGCCGCCATGGGAGAGGTGGGCCTCGAGGGTCTCGCAGCCCGTCTCCCCCGTATGCCGTGTCAGGACCGGTTCGAATCCCATGCGGTCTCTCGCGCAATCAGGGCAGCCCGTCGAGGAGCGCGCCGAGCGACTCCGGGGTCAGAGGCCCGTGAAACGTGTCGTTTATGGCGATCATGGGGGCCAGGTCGCAGGCGGCCAGGCATTCCGCCTTCCGGAGCGTGAATCGCCCGTCGGGCGTCGTCTGTCCCACTGCGATCCCGAGCTTGCGCACCAGGGCGTCGACCAGAGACGCGCTGCCGCGCAATACGCAGGGCAGCGTGCAGCAGACGTGGATCACGTAGACCCCGTCGCCGGGCCGGCGGTAATGCGTATAGAACGAGGCCACTCCTTTTACGCGGGCCGGCGGGAGCCCGAGGAGCCCGGCCGCATAAGCCATCCCCTCGTCCGAGACCGCCCCGAACTCCCGTTCGACCAGCCGAAGGACAGGCAGCAGCGCCGCCTGGCGCGACGGGTATCGCGACACCAGCGCCTCGTACTCCGTCTTGGCCGCCGCGCTGAATTCCATTCCGTTTCCCGTTGCCGTAACGACGGTTCCCGGCAAGGCGTCCGGCCCCGCCGTCCGTCCGGTCCCTCAAAAGGTCACCGGTCCAGCTCGCCGGCGATGACATTCAGGCTGGAAAGGATGGCCACGACGTCGGAGACCAGATGCCCCATGATCATCTTCTGCATCGCCTGGAAATTGTAGAACGACGGGGGGCGGCATCGAAGCCGGTAGGGATTCCGCGTCCCATCGCTGACGATGTAGAATCCCAGCTCTCCGTTCGGGGCCTCCGTCGCGGAATAGACCTCCCCCGGCTTCGGCGTGAAGCCGTGTCCGTACATGACGAGCTTGAAGTGGTGGATCAGCCCTTCCATGGTGCCGTACACCTGCTCCTTGTCGGGCAGGGCAACCTTCCGATCGAGCACGTTGATCGGCCCCGGCTCGAGGCGGTGAAGCGCCTGCTCCATGATCCGCAGGCTCTGCCTCATCTCGTCCATCCGGATGAGAAATCGCGCGAGCGTATCCCCCTCCGTCCTGACGGGCACGGTGAAGTCGTACTCCGGGTAGTCCAGGTAGGGCTGGTCCCGGCGCAGGTCGTAGTCGATGCCGCTCGCCCGGAGGCATGGACCGCTCAGGCCCCATGCGACGGCGTCGTCCCGGCTCATGCAGCCAATGCCGCGCGTCCGCGCGAGGAAGATCGGATTGCCCAGGAGGCTGCGGTCCAGCTCGTCGATGATCTCCCGGAACCGGGCGATGGCGACGCGGACCATCTCGGGAAAATGCGGGGGAACGTCCCGCGCCAGCCCCCCCACCCGGGTGTAGGTGGTCGTCAACCGCCCGCCCGTCACCGACTCGAAGATGTCGTACAGCAGCTCCCGGTGGACGAAGGACCAGAGCATGGCGCTGAAGGCGCCCAAGTCCATCCCCTGCAGCCCCGCGCAGACCACGTGATCGGAGAGACGGGAGAGCTCGGCCAGGAGGACGCGCACGACGCGCGCACGGCGGGGGATCTCCAGGCCCATCAACGTCTCCACCGCCTGGACATACCCGATGTTGTTGTTGAGGGAGGACAGGTAGTTCATCCGGTCCGTAATGGCGACGAACTGGTTGTAGCTCCGGGACTCCCCCAGCTTTTCGAAGCCGGAGTGCAGGAAGCCGATCTCGGGGCGGGCCCCGACGACAATCTCCCCGTCGAGCTCGAGGACGACGCGGAGCGTCCCGTGCATGGCGGGGTGCTGCGGACCGAAGTTCAGCAGCATCGTCCGGGACGACGGGTCGCGGAATGGGGGGGGGGCGTCCGTCATCGGGTATCCCTAGGGCGCATATTTCGGGAATCGATCCCGCTCGCCGCGTCCGCGCAGAGGGTAGTCCTTCCGGAGCGGATGGCCCTCGTAGGTGTCCGGCAGCAGGATCCGGCTCAGGTTGGGGTGGCCTCGGAATCGGATGCCGAACAGGTCAAACGCCTCCCGCTCGGCCCAGTCGGCCGCCGGCCAGAGACCCGTGACGGTGTCGATCTCGGGATCCCCCTCCGGGACCCAGGCGCGCACGCGGAGGCGATGTCGCCGGGTGAAGGAGAACAGATGGTAGACGACCGCGAAGCGGGCGGGTGCGCCCCGGTTCAGGTGGTCGACGCCGCAGAGGTCGGTCAGGCTGTCGCAGGCGGCGTCCGGATCGTCCCGGAGGAAGCGAAGCAGGGGGACGATTCCCTCCCGGCAGGCGTCGACGGCGGGCGGCATCGCAGCGGGATCGACGGACAGGATCGTTTCACTGAACCGTTGTTGCAGAAGAGAGGGCAGGTCTCTCATGGAGGCGTCGCCTTTTGATTTCGCGCGTCGTCGTGGCCGGTTCCGGGTCCCGAGTGCCGTCGCCAACGGCGTCATTCCCAGTCGATGATCTTTCGCTTCCAGATATAGACGTACCCGACTCCCAGGACCCCGATGAAGACCAGGACCTCGATCAGGCCGGGCAGGGCGAGCTGCCGGTACAGCAGGGCCCACGGCAGCAGAAAGACGATCTCGAGGTCGAACAGGATGAAGACGATGGCCATCAGGTAGAAATGGACGGGAAAGCGCTCGCGGGCGTCCTGGAAGAGCGGCATCCCGCACTCGTAGGGCGAGAATTTGGCCGCCCGGCGGCGACGGGGACCCAGGAGCATCTTCAGGACGAGCATCCCGACGCCGGTGGCCGCGACGATCGCCCCCCAGACAACGATGGCCATCTCGTCACTCATGGCGGATTCCGCAAAAAGGGTGTACGATTGTAGCAGCCGTCGTCGCGAAATCAATCTTCTCCTCCGGAATCTCAATTGACACCGATTCCGGTCACGCTTAAAATTTCGTTCCGGATGCATGCCACGCCGGGAGTCGGCCGTCACCGGATCAGGATCCCCCTCCGTGAAGCGCCTCGGTGTTCTTGACGTCGGAACCAACTCGGTCAAGCTCCTGGTCGCCGAAGGGAACGGACGGCCGCCCCGCGTGATCTGCGAGCGCGCCGTCATCACCCGGCTCGGCGAGGGGCTGGCCGAACGGGGGCGATTCACGTCCTCCGCCGTGGACCGCACGCTCCGGGCGATCCGCCGGCTGGCCGACGAGTCCCGACAGCTCCGGGTCTCTCGTCTTTATGCCGTCGGAACCGCCGCCTGCCGGACGGCGTCCAACCGCGCGGAGTTCCTGGGCCGTCTCCACGCGATGGGCATCGATCTCGAGATCCTCTCCGGGCGGCGGGAGGCGGACCTCTCCTTCGAGGCGGCGACCAGCGGCCTTCCGGCCGAAGGTCGCATCGTGGTGGTTGATGTCGGCGGCGGCAGCACCGAGATGGCCTGGGACGCCGGCGCCAGGCGGCGGCGCCTCAGCCTCCCCTTGGGCGCCGTCCGGCTGACCGAACTGCACGTCCCCACCGACCCCATACGTTCCGCGGACTTCCAGGCCCTGATCGCCTCGATCCGCGCTCCGATCCGCAGGGTGCTGCGATCCGACGCCCCCACCCCTGACGTCGTGGTGGCCGTTGGGGGGACCGCGGCAACACTCGCCGCCATGCAACTGGGGCTTCGCCGTCCGGTCCCGGAGCGCATTCACGGGCTGCGCCTCGGCCGATCCCATCTCTATGTGCTCCTGATCGTCCTCTCCCTCCTCTCGACGCGCCAGCGGGCGTCCCTGCCCGGTCTGGAGCCGAGGCGGGCCGATATCATTGTCGCCGGGGCCGCCGTCCTGGCGGCATTGCTCAGGGAACTGGGCGTTCCCGAGTTGACCATCAGTGCGCGCGGCCTCCGGTATGGCGTCATGCTCGAGCGTCTGGGAGTCCCGGGTTGATCGCGATTCGCGTCAACGGGCGTCTA
>CAYUME010000063.1:0-12868 GCA_964445475.1 uncultured Planctomycetia bacterium | reverse complement strand
AAGACGCCGCAGGGGGACGACACCACGCTGGTCTGTCTCAAGATCAAATAGCCGCCGGGTCTGGCGGCCGGTCGGGGGCGCGGCACATGGAGATCCGGGGTCTGCGATACGCGGCGACGCCGCGGCGTCATTTCGCGAGCGACAACAACGCGCCGGCCCACCCGGCGGTCGTCCGCGCCCTCCTGGACGCCAATCGCGGCCACGCCCTCGCGTATGGGTTCGATTACTACACCGAGCGCGCCGTCCGGACGCTCCGGCGCGTCTTCGGCCGCTCCTGCGAGCCCTTCTTCGTCTACACCGGCACGGGGGCCAACGTCCTCGCCATGGCCGCCCTCGCGCGGTCCCACCACGCCGTCGTCTGCGCCGAGTCCTCCCACCTCAACGCGGCGGAGTGTGGCGGCCCCGAGCGGTTCGCCGGGGTCAAGCTCTACACCGTCCCGACGGAGACCGGCAAGATCGCGCCGGCGGACGTCGCCCGCCACTTCGCCCACCGTGGCGACCAGCACCACAACCAGCCCCGGGTCGTCTCCATCACCCAGTCCACCGACTACGGCCTCTGCTACACGGCCGCCGAGGTCCGGGCCCTCGCCCGCTTCGCGCACCGGAACGGGATGTGGCTGCACATGGACGGGGCGCGGATCTACAACGCCTGCGCCGCGCTCGGGCTCTCGCTCCGGGCGATGACGGCCGACTGCGGGGTCGACGCCCTCTCCCTCGGCGGCACCAAGAACGGCCTCTTCGGGGCGGAGGCGGTGCTCTTCTTCCGGCCGGCGCTCGCCCGCGAGTTCAAGTACATCCGGAAGCAGGGCACCCAGCTCGCCTCCAAGATGCGCTTTCTCGCCGTGCAGGTCGAGGCGCTGCTCACGGGGGACCTCTGGCTCCGGAATGCCGCGAACGCGAACCGGATGGCCGCCCGGCTCGCCGCGGGGCTCGCGCAGGTGCCGGGCCTCCGGATCACCCGCGACGTCCAGGCCAACATGGTCTACTGCACCATCCCGCCGGCCGCCGTCGACGCGATCCGGAAACGGTTCCTCTTCTACGTCTTCGACGAGGCCGCCTCCGAGGTCCGCCTGGTCGCCAACTACGACACGACGGAGGCCGACGTGGACGGCTTCGTCGCCGCGGCGCGGGCGGCGGTGCGGGCCGCCCCGGCCCGGCGCGGTCGTTCCGCCTCCCGTCCGCCCCGCCGCCGCGGATAACCGCTGCATTCAGGCCCCCGCCCCTGTACGATGTCGTCAGGCCCGGTCCCGTGGTTCCGGTCTTCCCATGAGCAGCGGCAACCCGAAGCGGATCCAGGGGCAGCCCGTTTCCCCCGGCCTTGTCGTGGGGACGGTCTTCGTCGTCGCCCGGTCGGACGACGACCCGGCCGCCTCCGGCGGCCGCCCGGGCACGCTGGAGGAGTTCCGTCTCGCCGCCAGCCGGACGCGGGAGCAGCTGGCGCGCTTCCAGCGGCAGCTGGAGGATCGTCTCGAAGAGGGGGTGGCCCAGATATTTTTCGGCCACCTGACCCTGCTCGACGATCCCCACGTTCAGGGAGAGATCGAGGCGCGCATCCGCGGGGGGGCGCCCGCGCGCGGCGCCATCCGGGACGTGATCGGTCAACACGCCCGCCGCCTCGCCGAGAGCCCCGCCCCCGTCGTCCGGGAGAAAGCCCAGGATTTGCGCGACCTCTGCCGGCGGCTGGTCCTCAACCTGGACGAACGCGCGGAGGACCCCGCAGATTATGATGGACAGGTGCTGGTGGTGCCGGAGCTCCTCCCGTCCGACCTGCTGCGCCTCGTCGCCCAGCGGGCGGGCGGGATCGTCCTGGCGGGGAGCGGCGTAACGGCCCACATCGGCGTCCTCGCGCGGTCCCTGCAGATCCCCCTCCTGGTGATCGAGCCGGACTCCCTCGGGGACATCCGGACCGGGGCGCCGGCGGTCCTGGACGGGAGCCAGGGGATCCTCCTGGTCGACCCGGCCCCGGGACCCCTGCGGGACTACCGGGCCCTTGCCGAGGCCCGGGAGCAGCCGGCGCCCGACCGGCCGGCGGGTCCCGCGGAGACCCGCACACGCGACGGCGTGCGCGTCCGGGTATTCGCGAACGTCGGCTTCGTCAGCGAGGTGACGATCGCCCGCCGCTTCCGCGCGGAGGGCATCGGCCTCTACCGCAGCGAGATCCCCTTCATCATCCGCCGCGACTTCCCCGGCGAGGAGGACCAGGTCCGCATCTACCGCCGAATCCTCGAGGGCATGGAGGGCGCCGAGGTGCTCTTCCGCGCCCTCGACATCGGCGGCGACAAGATGCTCTCCTACTTCCCCCACGTCGACCAGGCCAATCCCTTCCTCGGTCTCCGGGGCATGCGGTTCCTCTTCCGCCACCCCGACGTCTTCAAGCGGCAGCTGCGCGCCATGCTCCGCGCCGGAGCGGGCCGGGACCTCCGGATCATGTTCCCCCTGGTCGCGTCGGTCGACGGGTTCATCCGCGCCCGCGAAATCACCCTCGGCTGCATCGCGTCCCTCGCCGCCGAGGGCGTGCCGCACCACGACCGCCCCCGCCTCGGCGCCATGGTCGAGCTCCCTTCCGCGGTCGGGGTCGCCGACGAGCTGGCGGCCGAGTGCGACTTCCTCTCCATCGGCTCCAACGACCTCGTCCAGTACATGCTGGCTGTGGACCGGACAAACGACCACGTGTCGACATGGTACCTGCCGTGGCATCCGGCCGTCCTCCGGGCGATCCGGCAGGTGGTCGAGGCCGGGCGACGCCACGGCAAGCCCGTCTCGATCTGCGGGGACATGGCGCGGGATCCCCGGATGATCCCCCTGCTGGTGGGGATGGGCCTCGAGACCTTGAGCGTCCCCCCGTCCTCGATTCCCACGGTCCAGGACGCCCTCGCGTCGGCCGACGCCGCGGCAGCGCAGGACCTGGCCCGGCGGATCCTCGCCATGGGCCGGATCCGGGACGTGACCGCCGCCCTCGGGATCGACTGGAGCCCCCCGTCCTTGAAGTGGGACTGACGGGGCGCGGGGAGGCGGCGGGGGACGCGCGGGACGTGACCCAGACGCTCCGCGCCGCGAAGGACGGGGATGGACCTCCTGGGCCGGCCCGTGACCGTCGAGCCGGTCCGCCTCTCGATCGCGCCGGTCTACCTGCTGGGGCCCGGGGGTCGAGGAAAGGAGGTCCTGGCGGCCCTCCGGAAGCGTCCGTGAGGGCGGGCGGTCACCGCCGCTCCACGACGTGCTCGCCCCACCCGATCTCCACGAACACGTGCCGCCCCTCCCGCGCCCCCTCCACCGCCTTTCCGTCCACCGTCACCGTCGCGGAGGCCTTCCCGAGATCGGGGACGCCGACGCGGGCCGTCGTGTTGCCGGGGATGGCGACGGCGAGGCGGAAGGAGGCGCCGGGCCGGTTCCGGAAGGCGACCTTGACGGGGCCGCGGATCGTCGGGACGACGCCCTCCGCCTCGGCGAGCGGGCCGGGGCGGGGCTGGACGAGGACCTTCGCGAAGCCCGGCTCGAGCGGGCGGACGCCCAGGAGCCAGCGCGGGATGACGTTCGCCGGAGCCGCCCCCCAGGCGTGGTTCCAGTCCAGGTTCGGCTTGTACTTCATGTCCCACGCCTCCAGCGTGATCGTCGAGCCCGCCCGGATCATGTTGAGCCATCCCCGGTCGCCGTCCGACGTCATCAGCCGGAGCGCCGCCTCGTCCTCGTCCGCGGCGTAGAGCGCCTCGAGGAGGTACTGCGCGCCGTAGACGCTGCAGGCCATGCCGCGCGACTTCACGAAGTCCGCCACCGTCTTCCGCCGCTCCGCCGGAACGAGGCCGAAGGCCAGCGGCAGCATGCTGGCGTGGAGCGCGGCGTGGTCCGTCCCCTCGCCGTCGAGGTAGACGCCGCGCTTGGCGTCGAAGAGCATTGCGTTGAGCGCCCGCCGGACCCGGTCCGCCTTCGCACGGTACGCGGCCGCCTCGTCCGCCTTCTCCAGGGCGCCTGCCATCCGGGCCATCTGCTCCAGCGCCCGGGCGTGGAAGGCGTTGACGACCGTGTTCACGTCGACCAGCTTGTATCCGTCGCGCTCCCCGGTCGGCCAGTCGACGATGTCCCGCAGCTTCGCGCCGTGGATGTAGTTGGGGTTGCCCAGGATGTGGATCGACCGCAGGATCTCGTCCGTGACCCGGCCGCCGGCCGTGCTGATCAGGCCGTCCTCGCGGGCGAGCGCCTCGAGCGTCTTGGCCCGGAGGTCGGGCCAGTACGTCTCGAGGAGCCCCGTGTCCCCGGTGTATTCCCAGTCGGCATGCGCCATCAGCACGGTGTGGAGGATCCATTCCGTCGGCCAGGCGGGGCGGCGGATGAGGAACTCGAGGCTCCGCCGGCCCATCGCGTACTCCGCGTCGACGCCGTAGTGGCTGAGCTGGTTGAGGTAGGCGTCCGCCTCGTAGGGGATGCGCTCGCGGTCGCCGTCGACGTAGATGCCGCAGAAGGTGGTGGCCCGGATGCTGTGCCGGCAGAGGTCCCAGACGTCGTTGAGGGCCCGGCTGGAGGATTGGAAGGAGGCCGCGTCGTCGTCGAAGGGGTAGTTCACGGCGACCTGGGCGACGTCGCGGGCGGCCAGCGGGCCGGGGACGCCCTTCAGCTCGGCGTACCGGAATGGGAGGACCTCGGGGTACCCCTCCGGCATGCGGACGGCGCCGCGGCCGGTGTTCCGCTTGTCCGGGGGGATGGCGAGCGTGTAGGTCTGTGTCCCGGCCTTCAGCGGCAGCTCGATGCGGCGGTACCGGATGGTCCCGCCCGGCTTGCGGTCGACCGAGTCGCCGGCGCCCCGCTTCTCGCCGAGGTGGACCTCGACCGTTCCGCCTGACGCGGGCGCGGTCAGCTTCAGCTCCAGCGTCCCGAACGCGGCGCGGCCGAAGTCGACGAACCAGGATCCGTCGCCCGTGCGTCGCACGGCGGACGGAGCGACCCGCCGGATCTCGAGGGGCTGGACGGAGACCGTGTGGCCCGGCCCGGGCGCCCCGGTCCGGAATTCCTGCGGGGCGGACCAGGGGCCGGGCTGGCCGGACGCGTCCCAGATCCGGACCTTCCACGCGCCTCCGGCCCCCGGCGCGAAGGGGGGGCCGCCGTACGTCAGCGCCTGCGCCGCCGTCGCCACGCGGCCGCTGTCCCAGCGGTCGCCGCGGTCTCCGTCGAGCGCGGCGCGGGTCGACGCGACAAGGACCTGGCAGGCGGCCTGCTCGCCGGACGGGACGGCCCAGGCGAATGCCGGCCTCGGGTCGAGGAGGACGGCCTTGTCCGGCCGCGTCAGCAGTTCGCACCGCAGGGTAGTCGGGGCGGGCGCGGCCGGTGCCGGGAGGGAGGCGGCGAAGGCCAGGAGGACGGCGGGCATCGGGGCGGGACGCATGAGGCGGGCTCCGACCGGGGGCGGTCCGCCAGTATACGGAGTTGCGTCACCGGAGGGCAATTGCATTGTCCGCTCGAGGGCGTCCGGACGGGGGGCCCGGTCTGCCCCCGCGCGACCCGGCCCCGGCTGAAGAGGTGGACAATCCTGCCGCCAGGGCCTCCGGCGGACGGCGGCGCGTGCCGGCCGACGCGCCGGTGGTGTTCAATGGGCGTGTCGCCGTCCGATGCCGGAGGTCCTTGTCATGCGGATCCGGACCACCCTCCTCCCCTCCGTCCTGGCGTCGCTCGTCTCGTGCGCCGGGCCTGAGCGACCCGCCGCCCCCCGGGCGACGGCCCGTCCCGCCATCCCGATCCGGGCGCACTCCCTCCCGCTCGACGCCGTCCGGCTCCTCGACGGCCCCTTCAAGCACGCCCAGGACCTCGATGCCGCCTACCTGCTCCGCCTCGAGCCCGACCGCCTCCTCGCCCGCTTCCGTGCGGAGGCCGGCCTGCCGGAGAAGGCGAAGCCTTACGGTGGCTGGGAGGGGATGGACATCTGCGGCCACTCCCTCGGCCACTACCTTTCCGCCTGCGCCTTGATGTTCGCCGCCACGGGGGACGACCGGTTCCGGGCTCGCGTGGATGCGATCGTCGCGGAGCTGGCGGCGGTCCAGGCCGCCTTCGGCGACGGCTATGTCGCCGCCGTCCCCGACGGCCGTCGGCTCTTCGCCGACGTCGCCGCCGGCCGGATCGAGACCGCCAACTTCAAGCTCAACGGCTGCTGGGTCCCCTGGTACAACATCCACAAGACGATGGCGGGGCTCCTCGACGCCCGGCGGTGGTGCGGGAGCGCGAAGGCGGAGGCCGTCTTCCTCGGCCTCGCCGGGTGGACGGAGCGGCTGCTGGCGCGGCTGACGGACGACCAGGTCCAGCGGATGCTTGCGTGCGAGCACGGGGGCATGAACGAGGTCCTCGCGGAGGCGTACGCCCTGACCGGCGACGCGAGGTACCGCGAGGCGGCAGCCCGCTTCAACCACCGCGCCGTCCTCGACCCGCTTGCCCGCGGCGAGGACTGCCTCCCGCGCCTCCACGGCAACACGCAGATCCCCAAGCTGATCGGCGCCGCCCGCCAGCACGAGCTGACCGGCGACCCGGCCCTCGGTGCGGCCGCCGCCTGCTTCTGGACCGTCGTGACCCGCGACCACTCCTACGCCATCGGCGGCCACGGCGACCACGAGTATTTCGGCCAGCCGCGGCGCCTCGACGACCGGCTCTCCACCAACACCGCCGAGGTCTGCAACACCTACAACATGCTCAAACTGACCCGCCACCTCTTCGGCTGGTCGCCGGACGCGGCGTATGCCGACTTCGCCGAGCGCGCGCTCTTCAACCACATCCTCGCCTCGCAGCACCCCGAAACCGGCATGCTCTGCTACTTCCTCCCCCTCAAGCCGGGCCACCACAAGACCTACTGTGATCCCTACGACTCCTTCTGGTGCTGCGTCGGCACCGGCATGGAGAACCATGCCCGGTACGGCGAGTCGGTCTACTTCGTCGACGACGGCGGACTGTGGGTCAATCTTTTCATCGCCAGCGAGGCGGCCTGGCGCGAGCGGGGTGTCGTCCTCCGGCAGGAGACGCGCTTCCCGGACGGGGAGACGACGCGCCTGTCGATCGTCCGCGGCGGACCCGTCCGCTTTGCCCTCCGCGTCCGCCACCCGGCCTGGACGGAGACGCTCTTCCTGCGGCTCAACGGCGAGGCGGTCGCCGCGTCGAGCCGGCCCTCCGGCTACGCGGTCGTGGACCGCGAATGGCGCGCCGGCGACTCGCTGGAGGTCCGTCTTCCGATGCGGCTTCGGCTCGAGGGGCTGCCCGACAACCCGGGGCGGGCCGCCGTCTGCTTCGGTCCCCTCGTGCTCGCCGGGGAGTCGGAGCCCCTCGCGGCGGCCGAGGCGCCGGTCCTCGTCCCCGGGGATCGCTCTGTCGACGCCTGGATCCGGCCGGTCGCGGGCGAGCCGGGGGTCTTCCGGACGGACGGCGTCGGACGGCCGAAGGACGTGACGCTCCGTCCCCTCTTTCGGGTCCAGGACCGTCCCTACACCGTCTACTGGGATCTCTTCACCGAGGCGGCGTGGGAGGCGCGGAAGGTGGGCTACCGGGCGGAGCAGGCGCGCCTTCGAGAGCGCGAGGCCCGGACTGTCGATGTCATGCGCCTCGGGGAGATGCAGCCGGAGCGCGACCACGGCTTCCAGGGGGAGCGGTCGATTGTCACCCACCACGACGAGCGTCCCTGCCGCGACGCCCGCGAAGGCGGATGGTTCTCGTTTGCCGTGAAGGTCCTCCCCGACTGCCCGGTCGCCCTGGCCGTCACGTACTGGGGGAGCGACGAGCGGGACCGGGAATTCGACCTCCTCGTGGACGGGACGCGCATCGCGACGCAGCGGCTGGAGCGCGAGCGTCCAGGCGCCTTCTTCGCGGTCGAGTACCCGATTCCCGTGGAGCTGACGCGGGGGAAGCCGCGGGCGCACGTGACGTTCCAGGCGCACGCGGGGAAGACGGCCGGGCGGGTGTTCGAGGTGCGGGTCGTGAAACAGCATTGATGGAGACGCCGGGGCGTCCCGGCCGCCAGGGGAAACCGCCCAGGAGGAGAGGGATATGACGTCCGACCGATCGCCCCTGATCCCGCAGGACTTCCCCGCGGAGGAGTTCGCGGCGCGTCGCGCCCGGCTGGCCGACCGGCTCGAGCCGGGCGCCCACGCCCTGCTCGCCGGCGCCGGCCCCGAGCCGGGCGGCGAGCTCTTCCGGCAGACCAACGAGTTCTACTATCTGTGCGGCGTCGAGATCCCGCAGGCCTACCTGCTGGTCGACGCCGCCGCCCGGCGCACGACCCTCTTCGTTCCGCCGCGCCCCCCGGATCACGCCCAGTTCGGCGACTACCCCGGCGCCGAGGACGCCGACCGCATCCGCGCCCTGTCGGGCGTGGAGGAGGTCCGCGACGCGCGCGACCTGGCGGGGCGCCTCGCCGGCCTCCGCGTTCTCTACCTTCCCCACCTGCAGGGCGAGCGCGCCCGGCAGTACCGGGAGGATCTCGCGCGGCAGGAGCGGCTCGTCGCCGGCGACCCGTGGGACGGTGGGCTGTCGCGCGAGAAGCGCCTGATCCGGCTGGTCCGCGACCGCATCCCCGGCGCGGCGATCCGCGACCTTTCGCCGGCGATCGACGCGCTGCGCGCCGTGAAGAGTCCCCGGGAGCTCGCGCGGCTTCGCGAAGCGGGGCGCCTTTCCGCGCTGGCCGTCGTCGAAGGGATGCGGGCCACCCGGCCGGGCCTCCTCGAGTCGGATCTCGACGCCGTCGCCCGGTACGTCTTCCGCAAGCACGGCGCGCGCGGAGAGGGGTATCCCTCCATCATTGCCGCCGGCCCCCGCATCTGGCACATGCACTACTTCCGCAACGACGGCCCGCTGGAGGACGGCGATCTCGTCCTCCTCGACGCCGCGCCGGACTTCCGCTACTACACGAGCGACATCGGCCGGATGTGGCCGGTGAACGGGACCTACAGCCCGCTCCAGCGCGAGCTCTACGGTTGGGTCGTCGCGTATCACAAGGCCCTGCTCGACCGCATCCGGCCGGGCGTCGCGCCGGAGGAGGTTCTCGCCCAGGCCGCCGCCCGGATGCGGCCGGCGACGGAGTCGATGCCCTTCTCGAAGCCCCGCTACCGCGAGGCGGCGCTTCAGACGCTCGCGAGCCCGCGGCCGCTCAGCCACCCCGTCGGCATGGCCGTCCACGACAACGGCGGCTACAAGGGCGCGCCCCTCAATCCGGGGACCGTCTTCTCCGTCGACCCCGAGCTCCTGGTGCCCGAGGAGCGGCTCTACATCCGGGTGGAAGACACGGTGGCCGTGACGGAGACCGGCTGCGAGGTCCTGACCGGCGGCGCGCCGCTCGACCTGGATGCGGTCGAGGCCGTGATGCGTGAACCGACGCGTTTTCCGTACGTCGACTAGAGGAGACGATCCCATGCCCGCCCCGTTCCGCGGCGTCTTCACCGCCCTCGTGACCCCGATGACGCCCGACGAGGAGCTCGACCTGGGCGCCCTGGAGGCGCACGTCGACCGCCAGGTCGCCTGCGGCGTGCACGGCCTCGTCGCGCTGGGGAGCACCGGGGAGTACTACGCCCTCTCGCCGGCGGAGCGCGAGTCGGTGGTGCGGACCGTCGTCGGGGCGGCGCGCGGCCGCGTCCCCGTCCTCGTGGGCCCCAACGCCGGCGCGACCCGGGACGCGGTCGCCTACGCCCGCGGGGCCGAGAAGGCGGGCGCCGCGGGCCTGCTCGTCTCCGCTCCCTATTACTCGCTCCCGTCGCCCGACGAGCTGGTCGAGCACGTCCGCGCGGTCGCGGGCGCGACGGGGCTTCCGGTCGTGCTCTACAACTACCCCGGGCGGACGGGGGTGGACATGACGCCGGACGTCGTCGAGCGACTGGCGGAGATCTCGACGGTGCGGTATATAAAGGAGAGCACCGGGGACATCACGCGGGTGAGCGCGATCGTCCGGCGGTGCGGCGCGCGGATGACGGTCTTCTGCGGCTGCGACGCGGAGGCGCTGGAGAGCTTCGCGCTCGGCGCGCAGGGCTGGGTGACCGGCGTGGCGAACCTCGCGGCGGCGCCGGCCGTCGAGCTCTTCCGGCTGGCGGCGGAACGGCAGGACCTGCCCGCGGCGCGGGCCGCGCACTACCGGCTGCTGCCGCTCCTGGCGCACCTGGAGTCGTGCGGCCGGTACACGCAGGCGGTGAAGGCGGGGTGCGCGATCGCCGGCCACCCCGTCGGCCCCCCGCGCCGTCCGCTGCGGATGCTGGAGGAGGTCGATGTCCGGGCGCTCCGCGACGTCCTCGCGTCGCTTCTGAGCGGGTGAGTCCCTGGAGCCGGTGAACGGATGATCGGCGGCAACCTCCTGGCCTCGAAGTGGGGACGCCTGACGGCGTTCTTCTTCCTCTATATCGCCGAGGGGATCCCGCACGGCTTCGTGCAGATCGCGGTCGCCTCCCAGATGGGCCTGAAGGGGCTGACGACCGAGGAGATCGGGTGGTTCACCGGCATCGTGATCCTGCCGTGGGCGTTCAAGTGGGCGGCCGGACCGTTCGTCGATCTCTTCTATTCGGACCGGCTCGGCCGCCGCCGCGGTTGGATCGCGGCCATGCAGATCCTCATGACCCTGACGGTGATTGCCGTTTCGCCGGTCGATTTCACCTCCTCGCTGGCCCTCTTTACCGTCCTCCTGGTCGGCTTGAACGCCTTCAGCGCCGTGCAGGACGTCGCGATCGACGCCCTCGCCTGCGGCGTTTTGCCGGAGGAGGAGCGCGGCGTGGCCAACGGCCTGATGTTCGGGGGCTCGTACCTCGGGGCGACTATCGGGGGATCGGGGGCTCTCGCCGTCATGCCCTACCTCGGCTATTACGGGACGTTCATTCTCGTCGCGGTGAGCCTGGTGCTGATCCTGGTCTTCTTCACGCTCCGGCTGCGCGAAAAGCCGGGGCCCGCGCGCTTGCCGTCGGAGGGGACGCGCCTGGAGGCCGTGGGTCGCGAGGTCACCACCTACTGTCTGGACGCCTTCCGCGCCTTCTTCGGCACGCGGGCGGCCATCGTGGGACTGATGGTGGCCCTCCTGCCCATCGGCGCCATCGGCGTCTCCCTGGCGCCGATCAACGCCAAGCTGGCGGTCGATCTCGGCCTGAAGGAGCAGGATCTCGCCACGTTCAATTTCGTCACGGGCATGATCTCGACCGTGACCTGCATCGCCGGCGGTTGGCTTTCGGATCGGGTCGGCCGCCGGAAGTTCGTTGCCTTCTGCGTGATCGGGACTGCGGCCATGACGTTCCTGCTGGCCTGGATCCTGCAACGCTACGCGTGGACCCTGCCGCTGGAGAAGCCCGGCGAGGCGGGGTCTCCGGTTGCGCCGGGCGCCCTGGTCAGCTGGTTCTGGGGCATCTGCATCGCCTACGCGTTCTTCCTCGGCCTGATGTACGGGGTTCGCATCGCCCTGTTCATGGACATCTGCACGCCGGCCGTGGCGGCCACCCAGTTCACCGCCTACATGGCGTGTCTCAATCTCGTCACCGTCTATTCGAGCGCCTGGCAGGGGTGGTTCAGCTCGACATGGGGCTTTACGAACATGCTGGTCGTCGACGCCGCGATGGGGATGATCGTCCTGGCGCTGCTGCCCTTCATGTCCCGTTCGAAAGCGCCCGGCGAGCCGGCGCCGGCGGACGGGGGGGATGCGCTCCCCGGAGCGTCGACCGCATGAGCGGGACGGCGACGGCCCGCCAACGCGAGCGGGCCTAGCGAAGGGGCTTCCGTGAATCCGTCCGAAGCGCACCGTGTCCGGGTCGTCGACTCCCACACCGCCGGGGAGCCGACGCGCGTGGTCGTCGAGGGCGGGCCCGATCTCGGGACGGGGCCGCTCGCGGAGCGGCTCGAGCGCTTCCGGCGCGAGCACGACGGCTTCCGCTCCGCCGTCGTGTGCGAACCGCGAGGCTCCGACGTCCTCGTCGGCGCCCTCCTCTGCGCCCCCGTCGACCCGTCCTGCGCCGCCGGCGTCCTCTTCTTCAACAACGTGGGCTATCTCGGGATGTGCGGCCACGGGACGATCGGCCTCGTGGCCACCCTGGCCCACCTCGGGCGCCTCGGGCCCGGCGGGCACCGCGTCGAGACGCCCGTCGGCGTCGTCGCCACCCGCCTCCACCCCGACGGCCGCGTCTCCGTCCGCAACGTCCCGAGCCGCCGCAAGGCCGCCGCAGTCCCCCTCGATGTTCCCGGGCTCGGGCGGGTGACCGGCGATGTCGCGTGGGGCGGGAACTGGTTCTTCCTCTGCAGCGACCACGGGCTGGCGGTGCGGTTCGACAACCTCGAGCGGCTTGCCGATTGCGCGTGGCGGATCCGGCGGGAGCTGGGCCGTAGCGGGATCGCCGGCGACGGCGGCGCGGAGATCGACCACGTCGAGCTTTTCGGCCCCCCGCAGGCCCCCGGCGCCGACTCCAAGAGCTTCGTCCTCTGCCCCGGCGGCGCCTACGACCGCTCGCCATGCGGGACCGGCACCAGCGCCAAGCTCGCCTGCCTTCACGCCGACGGGAAGCTGGGACCCGGGCAGACGTGGCGCCAGGAGAGCGTCATCGGGAGCGTGTTCGAGGGCTCGGTCGAGGTCGTGGACGGGCAGGTCGTCCCCACGATCACGGGGACCGCGCACGTGACCGCCGAGGCGACGCTGATTCTCGACCCGCGCGATCCGTACAACCTGGGGATTCGGTGACGGGCGACCCATGGCCACCCGCAACCCGGACGCGATCGTGATCGGCGCCGGCATCGTCGGCGCGGCGTGCGCGGACGCCCTCTCCGCCGCCGGCCTCTCCGTCCTCGTCCTCGAGGCGGGCGTCGTCGGCGCGGGCGCCACTGCCGCCGGCATGGGGCACGTCGTCGTCATGGACGACTCCGGGGCCCAGCTCGCGCTGACGAAATATTCCCGCGACCT
>CAYUME010000062.1:6220-12902 GCA_964445475.1 uncultured Planctomycetia bacterium | reverse complement strand
CCCGCCGGACGCCGAGGTCATGGTCGACGGCGAAGCCCTCGGCGCCGCGTCGGCCTGGGGCGCCTCGTCCTTCTTTTTCTTCCCGAGCCGCTCGTCCGTCTTCTCGCCGCCGGTGACCTTCTTGGCGATCGCCTGGAGCTGCTTGACGAGCTTCTTCTCGTCGAGCTTCCCCTTCTTCAGGCGCTTGCAGGCCGCGGCGACCTCCTCGATGTAGGCCTCGAAGACGTTGCGGCGCTTGAACTCGAGCTCGGCGCGGTCGCGGCGGCGGACGAACGCGGACAGGCGCCGCCCGGCCTCGTTCAGCGCCAGGCGGATCTCCTTGCGGATCTCGTCGTAGTCGGCCACCGCCTCCTTGGACTCGCTGGTGAAGGGGACCCAGACGCTGGCCATGTGGACGAGGATGACCAGCGGCCCCTGGGGCAGCGCGCTCCGGGACTGGGTGATGCCGTAGTTCCGCCACGCGGTGTCGACCGTCGCCTTCGTGATCGCGCAGGCGCCCGGCTGGTAGAGGAGCGGCACGCGGTTGGCGAAGCGCATGAGCCGCGCGAGCTGGACCTCGCCCGCCCGCTCCTTCTTCTCCCCCTCGGCGACGGGGACGGCCTCCTCCTGCTCGACGGCGCTCTCGGCCACGGCGGCCTGCCCGGTACCGTAGGCGAGGCCGACCTCGATCACGAACGGGTTGCCCCGGTAGACGGCGGGCGCCCGGGTGACCGCGGTGTAGAAGTCGCCCTTGATCTGCTTGTAGAGGCCCGCGAGGACCGCCTTCTCCCCGATGGGCGAGAGGCAGTCCGTCGGCGGGTTCATGATCTTCGTCTGCTGGATGGCCTTGTAGAGCCGCTCGGCCGCGTCGCCGTGGATCTTGCGGACAAGCATCTTCGAGTCCAGCCCGGCCTTGTCGCAGATCTCCTGGGCCACCTTGGGCGAGACGCGCGAGAAGTCGCTGGACAGGAACCCGCCCACCCAGTGGCTCTTGGTGTCCTGCATCATCTTGAGGAGGACGCCCAGCTCGATGCCGTACGGGTGGGGCTTGATCTCGCGCGGCGACGACGGCAGCTCCGCGACCATGCGCTCGAAGACGATCCGCTGGCCCTCCGGGTTGACATAGATGATCCGGGCATGCGGGTTGGCCACGGCCGCCTGCTCGAGGAACTCGTCCACCGACGTGCGGCCCTTCTGGTAACGGCCCTCCAGCTCGATCGAGACCTGGGTCCCGTGGGGCCGATCCCACGCCACCTCCTGGGAGGCGAGGACGCGCGGCTCGTTCTTGGCGGTGTCGATGATGATCTCGACGTACCGGGCCGGCTTCTTCTCGCCGATGCGGGAGATGACCTTCACCGGCTTGCCGGTGGTGAGCTGACCGTAGAGCCCCGCCGCGCTGATCCCGATGCCCTGCTGGCCGCGGCTCATGCGGAGGCGGTGGAACTTCGAGCCGTACAGGAGCTTCGCGAAGATGCGGGCGATCTGCTCGGGGACGATACCGGGGCCGTTGTCGGAGACGGTGACGATGAACCGGTCGGCCTGGGAGACCGAGGGCTTGGGCGGCTCGGCCGGCGCCGCGGGGGGGGCGTCGGTCTTGGCGGCGGGCGCCTTGGACGGATCCTCCACCGGCGCGGTGGCGGTCCCGCCGCCGCTGGCGCTCCCGTTCCCGTTGCCCTTCGCGATCTCGATCTTCACCTCGATCTCGGGGAGAACATGGGCCTCCTCGCAGGCGTCGAGGGAGTTGTCGACGGCCTCCTTGACGGCGGTGAGAAGGGCCTTGCGGGGGCTGTCGAAGCCGAGGAGGTGGCGGTTCTTGGCGAAGAACTCGGAGACGGAGATCTCGCGCTGGCGGTCGGCGAGGACCTCGGCCACGAGCCGCTCTCGGGGGGCAACCTTGTCGGGAGCCTCTGCGGACTCCGGCGCGGGAGCGCCGGAGCGAGGCGTCGATTTTCCCCCAGCCCTGGATCCGGAATCCTTTGCGCGGGCGGCGCGTCCGTTCCCCCGGGACGCCGCTTTCGCCGCGGAACCAGCGGCCATGTTGGGGGGCATTATACGGACGACGGGTCGGAAGTCAATGGCGCTTTGGAAAGTGCGTTTGATTCAGGGAAAAGAACTTCCCGGCCCCCTCGTCATCTGGGGCCCTCTGCGAGCCGGGCCGGACACGGAGACCCCGCCTGCCTGGAAGCGAAAAAGGGGGGAAGGAGGCAAAAACGAAGCGACCCGCGGCGGATGCCGCGGGTCGCTTCGTTGGACGGCGCGACCGGGTACGGTGAATTTTTAGCTCAAGCCAAGGCCCTGGTGCTCCGCTACGCGGGTGGACCAGAGGGGGCTGAGCGGCCCCCGGAACCGGGGTTATTAGGCGCTTCGGGTCGAGGCGCCGTTCACCACGAACCAGGGTCACGCCGTCCATGACTATCTATCGGCACGCCGCCGCCCGACTTGAGCGTCTTTGTGGGATTTCGCAGAAATAATCTTCGCGGACGGACACGCCCCGGACCCGGGATCAGGCGCCGTGCGGCGCGTGACGCCGACGCACCATGCGCACGACGCCGGAGTAGGCCCGGTTCAGGAGCGAGCTGGCCCGCACCGCCCGGAACGTCGTCCGTCGCTCCCGGATCGACCGCTTCACGTCCTCCAGCGTCGTCCCTTCCACCCCCGTCCGTCCGCGGCCGATCTCCCAGAGGAAGTGGGCGTCGCTGCCGCCGGTCAGGGCAAGGTCGTGCGCGTGGGCGAAGGCCAGCACCTTCGGATTCCCCCCCGGCCCCCGCTTCCGGCTCGCCCGGCTGTATCGGGCGTTGTACCCCTCGCAGCCGTCGAGCCGGGCCGCGAAGACCGGATCGATCGCCCGGTGCCGCGCGAAAGGGTGGGCGAGCACGGCCATTCCCCCCTGGGCGTGGATCTCCGCCACCGCCTCGAACGGGTCCTTCGCGCGCACCGGCTCTCTCAGGAAAAGACCGAGGAGATGGCCGAACCGCGTGCCGATCTCCATGCCCGGGACGATCAGGAATCCGGGAGGGGCGGCCTTCCGCACCGCCTCCACGCCGCGGAAGGTGTCGTGGTCGCAGACGGCGATCCCGTCCAAGCCCCGACGGAGGGCGGTCTCAACCACCCGCGCGGGCTCGTTCCGACTGTCGCGGGAGAAGCGGGTATGGACGTGGAGGTCCAGTTCCATGCGGACGCCGTTTCAGGGGGCAAACGAAACGGGGCGACCGGCTTCCGCCGGCCGCCCCGGGAGTCGACAGCGCGTCCGGACGGGCCTACCCCTTGAGGTGCTTGTTGAGGATGCCGCCCACCTCGAACATCGTGATCTTCGGCTTGCCGAAGAGCGGCTTCAGCTTCTCGTCAGCGGTGATCTCGCGGCCCTTGTTCAGCTTGTTCTTCTTGAAGTAGTCCCAGACCTTCTTGGTCGCCTGGGGGCGCGACACGGGCTTGTTGCCGATCACCGCCGCGAGCGTCTCCGAGGGTTGATACTCCTTGCTCACCGCCTTTGCAAACGCCGCGTTCATCTTCCGTGCCATCCGCATACCTCCTTCGCCCGGTCGACGCCCCGGCCCGCCGCGGGTGTCGGCCTGTGGTGAATGGGAACGACCTCCGTGCTTCGGTCCCCCGGGACGACGCGGGCCGTTCGTCCCGTTTGATTCTCCCGGAAGCCGCGGACTCTAGCGCCCCCCTCCCCCCCTGTCAAGGGGGTTTCCTGAGGGGGGAAGGCTCTTACCCAACATTATCGGACGAACGGAACCGGGAGTTGAGCCCTTTCCAGCGCTTTTTTTTGAGGTCGTCCCCGTTTCTTGCGTCCGCACCCCATGAGGGGGCCGGCCCCGGCCGGGTCTCCCGGTCGCGGCCGGCGAAGGGAGTCCCGATTACAACACGTCCTTGCGGCGCACCCGCCAGAGGGCGAGGGCCAGGCAGAGGACCGCCGTGACGGCGCAGACGCCGGCCGACCAGCCCAGGTGCGAATTCCGGATCTCCAAGTTGGCCGTCGCCGAGGCCGCGCCCTGCAGCCGCGACAGGGGGGCGGAGAGCCACGATGTGAAGAGGAGTCGCTCGACATCCCCCACGAAAACGCCCGTCGCCCCCGCCAGCCGGGCGAGGCTCACCGCCACGGCGGCCGCGACGTACCGGAGGGCGAGGAACGAGAGCAACGTCCCGCCCACCGCAGAACCCGCCCCCTCGACCAGCGTCGAGCCGAGCAGGCCGAAGCAGGCGGCGGCCAGCAGGGGCAGGGGGATCATCGCGACCGCCCGCAGCCCCTGCCCGGCCAGGTAGCTCCCGGTGAAGTCGCGGTTCGTCGCCACCAGAGGGCTGTCCAGGCGCAGGCGGACCAGGTCCCCGTCCCGGAGTCCGGCGACCCACTGCGACCAGCGCGCGAGGGAGCCCAGGCGGTCGAAGGGGTCCTGGTCCCGGGCCGCGTGGGTGACGAGATCCCCTGGCTGGAGCTGCCGGGCCTCGGCGAGGCTTCCCGGGAGGACCCGCTCGACGCGCAGGGCCTCGAACTCCGGATCCCAGCGCCCGGAGAAGCCGAGCCGGAGGAGGTCCGGGGGGCCCGCCACCGCGGGATCGATCCCGGCGGCGTCCCCGGCGAGCAGCCCGGTCTCCCGCTCGTTGTGGGCGACGGTCTTCACGCCCTCGTAGTCGCTCAGCAGGGCCCCCATGCCCGCCGCCGCGCCCAGCGCGGTGCCGGACAGAACGCCGGCGACGGCGAGGAGCGCGAGGAGCTTGCCCAAGACCAGGTCCGTTCGCGTCACCGGGCGGACGAGCAGCCCCTTCAGCGTCCCCAGCGACGACTCGCCGGCGAAGGCCACGCTCGCCTGGAGGACCAGCAGGAGGACGGCGACGAAGAGCCCGGTGTCGGCCGCGTCGGCGAAGACGAGCCACGCGTTCAATTCCCGCGTCCGGTCGCGCTGCCCCTCGACCGCCAGCGCCGTCACCGCCGCCTGCCCGACCGCGGCCAGGGCGACGAGGACGAGGAACCCCCACACCGCCGGCCGGTGACGGAGCTTCGAGATCTCGATGCCGGCGACCCGGAGGATGCGTGTCAGCATGTGTCGCCAGTCCTGCGTGGCCCTCGCCCGGCGTCCGGGCTCATCCGGTCTTTCCCCGCCGGAGCTCCGCCAGGAAGAGCTCCTCCAGCGTCGGTTTCTCGGGCGCAAGCTCGGCGACGTCGCACCCCGCCTGGACGAGGGCGGCGTTGAGGGCCGGGAGGCGGTCGGCGGCGATCGAGACGACGAGCGCGCCGTCCGGGGCGCGCTCGAGGCCCCCGGCGCCGGGGAAATCCCGACAGAGCGGCTCCGCCCGCCCCGGGGGGGAGGCCCGAACGCGGGCGCGGCCCGTCGCGGCGCCCGCCAACAGGTCCCCGACCGCGGCCTCTCGGATCAGCCGGCCCTCGTGGACGATCCCGACACGGGTGCAGATCAGCTGGATCTCGTGGAGCTGGTGGCTGGACACGAGGAGGGTGAGGCCCTCGTCGCGGTGCAGCAACCGGATGAGAGCGCGGATGTCGGCGATGCCCTCGGGGTCGAGGCCGTTCGTGGGCTCGTCGAGCAGGATGAGGCGGGGGCGAGTCAGGAGGGCCTGGGCAATGCCGAGGCGCTGGCGCATCCCCTGGGAGTAGGCCCGGACGCGGTCGTCCGCGCGCCGGGCCAGGCCGACCCGCTCGAGCGCCTCGCCGACGCAGCGCCGGTCGGGGTGGCCGGCGAGGCGGCGGAGCAGGTCGAGGTTCTGCCGCCCGGTGAGGTAGGGGTAGAAGGCGGGGATCTCGACAAGCGCCCCGACGCGGGGCATGACGTCGAGAAACCGCGTCCGGGCGTCCTCGCCGAAGAGGAGGACGCGGCCGGCGGTGGGGCGGATGAGTCCGACGATCATCCGGATCGTCGTCGTCTTGCCCGCGCCGTTGAGGCCGAGGAATCCGTAGAGGTCCCCGGCGCGGACCTCCAGTCCGACCCCCTCCACGGCGGTGAACCCGCCGAAGCGCTTGGTGAGCCCTTCGGTGCGGAGGACGGCGTCGGCCATGCGGGTTCCGGGTCCCGGGTTCCGGGAGACGGGGCGGTCGCGGAAACCCCGTTGCCGGGCGATTCTACGGGTCGGCCCCGAAAGGGGTCAAGGGGGAACCTTGATCTCCAGGCCTCCCGCCCCTATAGTATGCACGCGGCGCTTTCGTGCCGCGGATTCTGACGCGGTCCCCTTCGCACACGGCGCGCGCCGACCGGCCTATGGATCGCCCCCTCATCCGTCCGATCGAAGCCTTCCCCGCCAAGGTCAAGGGCGAGACCATGATCGCCCTGCACGACCCCACCCACATCGCCACCGGCTCGATCTTCGTCACCCCCGCCGCCCTCTTCCTCATCCAGCTTTTCGACGGCGAGCACGCGATCGGCGACCTCCAGAGCGCCGTCGTCGAGGCGGGGGGGGAGAAGATCGAGACGAAGGTCATCGAGGACCTGGTCCTGCAGCTCGACGAAAACCACTTCCTGGAGAGCGCGTCGTTCGAGGCCTACCGGGAGCGCCTCGTGGCGGATTACCGGACGGCGCCCGTCCGGCCGCCGTCCCACGCCGGGGCGGCCTACCCGGCCGATCCGGAGGCCCTGCGGAAGGACCTCGACGGATGCTTCTCGGCCCCCGGCGGACCGGGGCCGCTCCCGGCCTCCCCGGACGCCACGTCGGCGTAGGGGGGGAGGTATTTCAGTTCCAAAAAGCCGGTGCCGTC
>CAYUME010000062.1:0-6210 GCA_964445475.1 uncultured Planctomycetia bacterium | reverse complement strand
GTCGTCCGAGGCCTCATCGCGCCCCACATCGATTTCAGCCGCGGCGGCCCGTGCTACGCCTGGGCCTATCACCGGCTCGCCCTGGGCGTCCGGCCCGAGCGCTTCGTCGTGCTGGGCACGTGCCACGGCCCCATGAACCGCCTCGTCTCCCTCACCCGGAAGCCGTACCAGACCCCCTTCGGGACCGCGCGCGCCGACGCCGCCTTCGTCGACGCCCTGGTCGCCCGCACCGGGGAGCGCTACTTCGAAGATGAGTTCGCGCAGCGCGGCGAGCACTCGATCGAGTTCCAGGTCGCCTGGCTCCAGCACCGCTACGGTCCCGACGTGCCCGTCGTCCCCATCCTCTGCGGGAGCCTCGACTGGTTCGTGACCAAGGGGCGGATCCCGTCCGAGACGCAGGAGGTCCAGCAGCTTTTCGGGCTGATGCGGGAGCTGCTGGCCGACGGGAAGCCGACGTGCGTGATCGCGGGGGCGGACCTCAGTCACGTCGGCCCGCGGTTCGGGGACCGGAAGGCGTGCTCGAAATCCTTCCTCGACCTCGTCCGCCGTCACGACCTCGAGGCCCTCGCCGCGGCGGAGACGGGCGAGGCGGACGAGTTCTTCCGCACCGTCGCCGTGACCGGCAACCGGATGCGCATCTGCGGCCTCTTCCCGATCTACGCCCTCCTCTCCCTTCTCGACGGCATGAAGGGGAAGATCCTCAAGTACGACCAGGCCGTGGACGAGGACGGGAGCCAGTGCGTCTCGTTCGCCAGCGTCGTCTATCCCGCCTACCGCGCCTGAGGCGCCCGCCCCCTCCCGCACCGCCTACCGCCCCCCCTGCAGCGTCTCGTGGATGCGGGCGTTGCCCGCGAACTCGACGGCATCGATCCCCGCCCGGCGGCAGGCGTCGAGCGTGCTGACAACGTACTGGAAGGGCACCTTCGGCGCCGCATCGATGGAAAGGTACGCGCGGGGGTCCTTCTTCCGGTTGGCCCGGTAGAAGGGGGCGGCCTCCTGCGCGATGCGGTCCCACTTAGGCGATATCCCCTCCAGGCGCCGGACGTCCGCCGGGAACCGGCCCAGCTCGCGGCCTTCGAGGAAAGCGACGACGGCCTCGCCGCGGTCGACCAGCCGGATCCGCAGCTCGGGGGAAGGCGGGCGGGGATCGAGGATCGGGTTGATGCCTTTGTCCGGCAGGTACGACTCCAGCTTCCCCTCGATCTGCTTGAAGTGCGCGGCGCACATGAAAAAGATGACGAGCTGGAAGATGACGTCGATCATCGGGGTCATCGGGAGGTCTTCCGTCGCCGCCTCCTCCGGAAGCCGCCTGCGGGTCTCGGTCATGGCCGGTCTCCTGAAATCGGGCGTCCGGTTCCGGGGCGCGTCACCGCGTCCCGGGCTGTTTCGCGTGGATCTCGACCCGGACGATGCGCACCCCCGGGTCGCCGCAGACCTGGAAGACCTGTTGCACGTACGCGAAGGGCGCCCGGCGATCCGCCCGGATCAGGACGGAGGCATCGTTTCTGCGCCGGTCGGCGTGGTCCTTCACACAGGCCCGCAGGGCGGCCGGGGCATATTTCCGGCCACGGAACGTCAGGTCGCCCTTCTCGCTCACATTCACGATCAGCCGGTCGGGCGGCGCCTGCCGTTCCTCCTTCACCTGCTTGGCCAGGGGGGTCTGGACGTCCTTCGGGAGCTCGGTCTGGCTCAGGTCCGTGATCAGCATGAAGAAGATGATCAGCTGGAAGACGATGTCGATCATCGGGGTCATGCTGAACCCGACGTGGCCGGAGGCCTCCGGGGCCCGCCTCGCCTTGCGCGCGTCCTGGGGCTTCATGGCCTTTCCCTCCGCTCCGTTTCCCCTCCATCCGTTCTCATCCGCTCCACCAGCCCCTCCGCCACCTCGGCGGTGTCCATGGCGAGGAGCTGGACGCGGTTGCGCAGGATGAAGTAGGCGGTCAGGACGGGGATGGCGAGGAAGAGCCCCTCCGCGGTCGTCACGAGCGCCTCGTAGATGCCCTTGGCCAGGAGGGCGGGCGGGGGCTGCGGCATGGTCTCGAACTTGGCGAACGAGGCGATCATCCCCGTCACCGTCCCCGTCAGCCCGAGCATGGGGCCGACGCTGCCGAGCAGGGAGAGGATGGAGATCCGCTGGAGGGTCCTCACGTGTTCCCGGTCGAGCCCCGCCTGAAGGCCCTCCTGCGCGGCGACGGGGCCCTCCGCGGCGTGCGCGAGGGCGGTGCCGACGGCGTTGGCGAGGTAGCACCGGCGCTCGTCGCACAGGGCGGCCGCCTCGTCGAGCCGGCCGGCCCCCATCAGCTGCTCCAGGTCCCCGGCAAGGTCGGGCGGGCAGAGGCGTTCCCGGTTGATCTTCAGGAAGCTCTCGATCGCGACCGCGAGGCCGGCGATCGAACAGAAGAGGATGACGAATCCGATCGCGCCGCCGGCCAGGATGAAGTCGATGAGCCGTTTTTCCGCGGCGGGGCCGGCGTCGGCCGCCGAGGCGTCCTGCGCCAGCGCCATCCGCGCCCCCATCACGCCGGCCGCCGCCGTCGCCGCCGCCAGGCCCCACATCGTTGCGCGCTGCATGGCTCCGCCCTCCATGGCCGGCCGGGGGCCGGGATCCTACTTCCCCGAATTGCCGAAGACGTTGTCGTACCGGTACCAGACCTCGAGCGAGAGCGTGTTCAGGGCGGTGGCGTAGACGCGGCCGCCCTCGAAGCCCCAGCGGTCGATCGGGTCCCAGGAGCCGTGGGCACAGCCGTCCGACACCTTCCGCTGGTGCTCGCAGAGGACCCGGTCCAGGGCGCCGCCCCACGCCGTCCAGATCCGGCCCTTCGGCCCGTCGGCCTGGAAGAGGGCGAGGGCGGCGTAGTACCAGTAGTAGTAGTCGATGCGGGGGCCGTCCCAGACGGGGAGGTCCCGGGCGAGCATCTCGGACGCCGGCCGAAGACGGGCGTCCCCCCGGTCACGGTCGATGAAGATGCGGCTCATCAGGGCGATGGCGGTCATGGACTCGTGGTCGGCGAACTGCTCGTTCTTCCCGGCCACGACGACCTGGCCGGTGCCCTTCGCGTTGTAGCCGGTGCGGCCGAGCTCGTCGGTGACCTCGTCCAGCCACGCCCGGGCGCCGGCGTAGGCGGCGCGGGGGACGTCGAGGCCGGAGAGCTCGGCGCTCTTGAGGGCCATGACGCACCAGCCGGTGACGGAGGTGTCGTTGTCACCGGCGCGGGCCGCGTAGCGCCAGCCCCTGCCGGAGTTCTGGGCGGCGACGAGGAAGTCGATCGACGCCTGGGCCTCCTGCTTGAAGAGGCCGCTGCCGGTGAGGCCGTAGGCCTCGCTGAGGGCGAGGGCGGCGATGGCGTGGTTGTACAGGTACTTGGCCGCGCTCCGGCCGCCCACGCAGCCGTCGCTGTCCTGGTGGGCCATCAGCCACTGCAGGCCTTTCTTGACGACGTCGCCGACGCGGACGCCGTCGAAGGCGTCGCGGGAGAGGTGGGTGTAGCCGGCGCCGAGGAAGGCGAGGAGGGCCAGCCCGGTGTTGCCGGTGTCGTACTCGGGGTAGCCCGGCCCGCCGCAGGCACCGCGGAGGACGCGGCCGCACTCGGCGGTGAAGCCGTCGGTGTCCCAGTGGCCGTCCGGGTGCTGGTGACGGGCAAGCCAGTGGAGGCCGTGGCGCGTCGCGACCCAAATCTTCCGGCCCGGCCCGTCCCCGCCGGGAGGGGTCCCGATCCGGTCTTCCAGACCGCCCGGCCGATTCCCGAAGGGACGCGAGCCGCCGGAGCTCAACCCGATCGGGGAGACCTTGTTGTTGGTCGGGAAGATCTCCCGGTCGAGGGACTGCCCCTGCTCCCCCCGGAATTCCCGGGCGACATCGTCGTCCTTCGACTCCCACCGGTCGTCCGGGGCGAGTTTCTCGACAGCCGGCGCCTCGTTCGGGGGTCGTTCGGCCTTGACGGGAGTCGGCTTCTTCTGCGGCTGATCCCAGTCAATCGTGGGAGGCTGGATCGACGTCACGCGGGCAATGACGCCGGTGGCCCGGTCCGGCTGCGCCGACCGGACGTCGAATGTGATGAGGGCGAAGAGGAGGAGGACGGCGAGGTGGCAGGCGATGGAGAAGGCCCACCAGGGGGTCTTGCGGACGACCTCGTCGGCCCAGTCCTCCTCGGGAGGGAGAAAGACCTCCGGGATCGCCGTGTCGGCGGCGGTCGGGTGCTGCGTCTGCATGGCTGGCTCCTTTCCTGGGCGTCCCGTCCGGTCGCGCGGGACGGGATCATCGGTTCCGAGGGTATGAACGCGGGCCTTGCGGGAAGGTTCACCCGCCTCCGCACGGGCCCGCCTGCGCGCTTCGGCGGGTGCGGGCGAGGCGACGTCGGGTCATTGACGGGGCGAGGCGGGCGGGGTATAGTGGATAATCCTTGATATTTATATAAACAAATCATAGGATTCCCGTCCGCCGTTTCGCGCAACCGCCAGGGACCCCGGCCATGCCCTCCTACCTCGACACGCTCTTCACCCTCGACGGCGAGGTCGCCGTCGTCGTCGGCGGCACCGGCGAGCTCTGCGGCGCGATCGCCGAGGGCTTCGCCCGCGCCGGCGCCCGCGTCGTCCTCGTGGGCCGGAGCGCCGAGAAGGCGCAGAAGCGGCTCGACGCGATCCGCGCCGCCGGAGGCACCGCGACGTTCGTCCCCGCCGAGGCCACGAAGAAGGCCGACCTCGCGCGCGCGGCCGACGAGGCGGTGAAGGCGTACGGGAAGGTGACGATCGCCGTCAACGGCGCGGGCGTGAACTCGCCGACCCCCTTCCTCGAGATCCCCGAAGAGGAGATGCAGCGGCTGATCGACACGAACTACAAGGCCGTCGCCTTCGGCTGCCAGGTCTTCGGGCGCCGGATGCTCGACCAGGGGCAGGGCGGCTGCATCCTCAACCTCTCCTCCATGGCCGCGATCACGCCGCTCTCCCGCGTCTTCACCTACAGCGCGACCAAGGCGGCGGTGCTCAACCTGACGTACAACCTGGCGCGGGAGTGGGCGCCGAAGGGGATCCGGGTCAACGCCCTGGCCCCCGGCTTCTTCCCCGCCGAGCAGAACCGGAAGGTCCTGACCCCGGAGCGCGTGGCCTCGATCATGGCCCACACGCCGATGCGCCGCTTCGGCGAGGCACGCGAGCTGGTCGGGGCGGCGATCTTCCTCTGCGCCCGCCAGGCCGGCAGCTTCGTCACCGGCTGCCACCTCAACGTCGACGGAGGGTTCTCGTCGATGACGATCTAGAGGAGGGGCGGCCGGTCCGGGCGCCCCCCGCTTCGCGCGGCCTGGTCTCCGTTTCGTGGTCTTCCTCCCCGCCCCCCGGCGGGGGGGACCCCCTTGATCCGGGAGCGACTATGAAGATCCGCGACGCCGCCTCGACGACGCTCGACATCGTATCCCTCGGCGAGTGCATGGTCCGTCTCTCGCCCAAGGGCCACCAGCGCATCGAGTTCGCCAACGAGATGGAGGTCTGGGTCGGCGGCGGCGAATACAACGTCGCCTACGCCGGCGCGCGCCTGGGCCTGCGGGCCGGGTGGGTCGGGCGGCTCCCCGACAATCCCATCGCCTGGATCGTCCGCAACCACGCCCGGTCCGTCGGCGTCGACCTCTCCCGCGTCGTCTGGGTGCCCTACGACGGCGTGGGACGGACGGACCGCGTGGGGCTCAACTGGACGGAGGTCGGCACGGGCGTGCGCGGGAGCGTCACGCTCTACGACCGAGGCCACTCCGCGGCCAGCCACATGAAGCCGGGGGAGGTCGACTGGGCGGGGCTCTTCGCGAAGGGGGTCCGCTGGTTCCACACCGGGGGCATCTTCTCCGCCCTCTCGCCCTCCTGCGCCGAGGTGGCGCTCGAGGCGCTGAAGGCCGCCCACGAGGCCGGCGCCGTGACCAGCTACGACCTCAACTTCCGCAGCAAGCTCTGGTCCGCGAAGGAGGCTCAGGAGACGACGCGGAAGCTCATGCCCTACATCCGGGTGCTGATCGGCAACGAGGAGGACTTCATCAAGGTCCTCGGCATGAAGATCGAGGGGGTCGGCGAGGACTTCCGCGGGCTGAAGACCGAGAGCTACAAGCAGATGGTCGGGCAGGTCGTGAAGGCGTACCCCCGGGTCGAGGCCGTCGGCACGACGCTCCGCGAGGTCGTCTCCGGCCTCGTCAACCACTGGAGCGCCATCCTCTGGTGCGAGGGAGCCTTCTACGA
>CAYUME010000061.1:12656-13046 GCA_964445475.1 uncultured Planctomycetia bacterium | reverse complement strand
AGAAGTGGCCCGGGTGGACGAGAACGCCGTCCCGTTCCAGGAGCTCGACGGCCCACGCCTCGTCGTCACGTCCCGACTCGTCGGCCAGGACCGCGTACCACCCGCCGGCGGCCGGCAGGCACCGCACCCGGCGGGAGTCGCGAGTCGCGTCCAGGATGCGTCGCCGGTTTTCCCTCACGCGCGCGCGGATCGCCGCCTGGACGCCCTCGGCATGATGCAGCAGATCGGGCAACGCTTCCTGCACCGGAGTCCCGACCGTCAGGAAGGCGTCGGCGATCACGTCCAGGCGGTCGAGCGCACCGCGAACGGAAGGATCCGGCCCGCTGACCCGGATCCACGCGAGCTGGAGCTGGGGCAGCATCGGCTATGTCGCGACCGGCACGGCGGGCG
>CAYUME010000061.1:0-12646 GCA_964445475.1 uncultured Planctomycetia bacterium | reverse complement strand
CGAGCTTGAGCTGGGGCAGGCCCGCGTATTTTGACAGGCCGCCGAGCGTGAAGGTCAGGGCCTCCGTCGCCCCGGCGAAACGCGGGACCGGAGCGATGTCATCGAACGGATACTCCGCGAAGACCTCGTCCGCGATCACGGCTCCCCCCCGTTCGCGACCCAGGTCGAGAAACGCCTGCCGTTCCGACGCCGCGACAAACGAACCGGTGGGGTTGTTCGGGTTGACGACGACGGAGGCACGCGCGTCCGGCGTCGACCGGAGTGCGTCCAAGTCGACCTGCCAGCCCGATACCCCCTCGCAAAGGGGGTAGGAGACCGCGCGAACGTCGCTCAAGCCCGCCAGATAGCTGAAGAGGGGATAACTGGGTCGCGGGACGAGAATGGCATCCCCGGGATCGCACAGCAGCCGGAAAAGAAAGGCATACGCCTCGCTCGTGCCGGACGTGAGGACGATGCGATCGGGGTCAACGCCGCATCCCGTCCGGCGTATCCGCTCGGCCACGGCCTCCCTCGCCGAGTCCAGACCCCTCGGGTGCGGGGCATACCGCAGCGCGCCGCATCCGGCCAGAGCCCCGCGGATGGCGTCCTCCGGATAGGGAATGCCGCACCGGATCGGATTGGAATCGGTCAGGTCCAGCAGCGGTCGGCCGGACCGGCGTCGGGCCTCGAGGGCCCTGGTAAGCCGGTTCGGCTCGAGGTTCCACTGCGTACGGGAGGCGAACATGGTCGGAAGGACTCGGGGGCGCCCGCCTCCGGCGGAGAACGGGGAGGCCATCCGGAACCGTTCACGGTTTCTCCGGCGTGCCGTCGGTCCGGGGAGGAGCCGTCGGTCCTGGCGCCGGTTCGGTCTTGGGCGGAGCCGCGCCGGCATCGTGCGCGTCCGCCGGAGCACCTCCCCCGCCGGCGCGCTGTGCCTTCGCCTCGGCGTCCAGCGCGCGGATGCGCTCCGACACGGAAGCCTGCGCGCTCCGCTCCTCGACGGTCGCGCGACGCGCTTCGACCGCCATCCGAGACAGATCCGAACCGGCGAAATCCCGCTCGAGACGGAGAAAGGTCTGTTCCGCCTGGTCCAGGCGCCCGGCGTCCCGCTGGGCCAGGCCGAGCCGGTAGCGGATCTCGGCACCGGCCTCGCAGCCTGCGTACTGGCGCTCCAGGCGCTCGAGATGCTCGAGCCGGGCGGCGTCCGGCACGTCGCGCAGGCCGGTTACCTCGGCCAGTTCCTGGCGGGCGCGCTCGTTCTGGACGCGCAACCAATAGCGGCGGATCAGGACCACGCCGACGACCAGGAGGACCGCGACCGCCGCCGCGGTGAGGTGGCGGCCGTACCGGGTCCAGAAGGCCTGCACCGAAACGACGAGCGGCGCCATGCGAAGGGTCCTATTTCAATCCGAGGGTGAGGGTCACGATCGTCGCGCTCTTCGGCGACTCGATGAGGACGTCGCACCGCTCCGTGCCCTTTTCGAACCGAAGGGTGTACGGGCCGACCCCCGTCTCGCCGGTGGGACCGGGAACGAGCTTCCATCCGCACGCGGCGGACGTCATGCTCCGCTTGTACCAGTCGCAGAGGGTCGTCATCCGCGCGGCGCCGACATAGACGATCGTGCCGGAACGGAAACTGACGTTCTGGATGACGTGGGACTTCTCGCGCACGTACTCGAAATCGCGGGGGACGGGAATGTCGGGAAAGTCGAAGCTTGTGACGACAGGAGGCGGCGGGGGCGGATCGTTCGGGGACTTGGACTTGCAGGCCGGAAGGGCCGCCGCGCCGAGCGCAGCAGCCAGGGCGAATCGCAGGAGGCGGCTCATGGGGATTCTCCGCAACACGGGGCCTCGATGAAGGTCTCAATTATAAATCGTCAGAAATCCTTTGCAAGTACAATGTTTTCGCTTGACTTCCGGCTGTAAACGTATATATTCGACGTTCTTTTCATATGGGCAAAACGACCATGAATCCAGTCGTCAAGAGCGAGACGCGAAGCCGCCGCAAGGTGGCGATCGGGGTGGTCACCAGCGCCAAGATGGAAAAGACGATCGTCGTCGAGATCCCCCGTCTGGTCCCCCACCGGGACTACGGCAAATACCTCCGCCGCTTCACCGTCTGCAAGGCGCACGACGAGAAGCGGGAGGCGGCGGTGGGCGACACCGTCCGCATCGTGGAGACGCGGCCCATGAGCCGCACCAAGCGCTGGCGGCTGGCCGAGATCGTGACACGCGCCAACCGAGCCGCCGCCTCGTCTCAGTCCCCCGTCAGCGGTCCGGCAGCCCCCCCTGCCCGTTAATTGACCCGCGAACGCCCGCGAGAGGGTTTCCATGATCCAGATTAAAACGTACCTTGACGTGGCCGACAACACCGGGGCCAAGCTCGTGAGCTGCTTCCAGGTCCTGGGCAACAGCCAGCAGAGATACGGCAGCATCGGGGACATCATCGTCGGCTCGGTCAAGAAGGTCCTGCCGGGCGGCGCCCTCAAGTCCGGGGACATCGTCCGCGGCGTGATCGTGCGCACCCGCGCGTCCATCCGGCGCGAGGACGGCTCCTATGTCCGGTTCGACCGGAACGCGATGGTCATCCTCGACGCCGAGAACAACCCGAAGGGGACCCGGATCTTCGGGGCCGTCCCCCGGGAGCTGCGCAAGAATTTCATGAAGATCATCTCGCTGGCCGCCGAGGTGGTCTGACCCGATGCGCCGGGCCCGCGGTCGGGTGACGGCGGCCTCCAAGACCCGTTCGGAACCGAAAGCCATGCGGATCAGGCGAGACGACCTCGTCGCCGTCATCTCCGGCGCCGAGAAGGGAAAGCGGGGCAAGGTCCTTCGCGTCCTACCCGGGCGGCAGCAGGTGGTCGTGGAAGGCCTTCACTACGTGTGGAAGCATCTGCGCAAGAGCGCGGACCATCCGCACGGCGCGCGGATCCAGCGCGAGTCCCCGCTCGCCTGGTGCAAGGTCCAGCTGATCTGCCAGAGCTGCAACAAGGCCACCCGCGTCCGGATCCAGACGACGGCGGACCGGAAGCGGAGCCGGATTTGCAAGAAGTGCGGACAGGCCGTCAATCCCGCGGTGTAAACCATGAGCGCAACACCCGCCAAGAGCGAAAAAGCCGTGAAGCCGGCCAAGCCGGACAAGGCCGCCAAGGGCGCCAAGGCCGAGAAGGCGCCGGACGCCAAGGCCCGGGGCCTCCGTGCGCCCGAGCCCAAGACCGTCCGCCTCCTGGAACACTACCGGACGACGGTCCACCCCAAGCTGCTGGAGACGTACAAGAATCCCTGGGCGGTCCCCCGCCTGAGGAAGATCGTCGTCAACATGGGCATCGGCAAGGCGATCGAGAACAAGAACCGCATCGACAGCGCGGCCCGGGAGCTCGGCCTGATCACCGGCCAGCGCCCGGTCGTCACGCTCGCCCGCCAGTCGGTCGCGGGATTCAAGCTCCGCCAGGGCCAGGCGATCGGCTGCAAGGTCACCCTGCGCGGGAAGCGCATGTACGAGTTCATGGACCGGCTGATCGCAATCGTTCTGCCGCGGGTGCGCGACTTCCGCGGACTCTCCCGCCGGGCGTTCGACCAGCACGGGAACTACACCTTCGGGATCGCGGAACAGATCGTCTTCCCGGAGATCGAGGTCGACAAGGTGGAGTTCCCCCAGGGGATGGACATCACTTTTGCGATCGCCACGCCGAAACCGGAGGGGTCGTACGAGTTCCTGAAGCTGATGGGCATGCCGTTCCAGGAGTGACCGCGGATCCGCGGAGGAATCCATGGCCCGCAAGGCCCTGCGTCTGAAGCAGCTGCAAACGCCCAAGTTCAAGACGCGCACCTACAACCGCTGTCAGTTGTGCGGGCGCGCCCGAGCCTATTACCGGAAGTTCAAGGTCTGCCGCATCTGCATCCGGAGCCTG
Source organism: uncultured Planctomycetia bacterium (assembly GCA_964445475.1). Classification (GTDB taxonomy): domain Bacteria; phylum Planctomycetota; class MHYJ01; order CAYUME01; family CAYUME01; genus CAYUME01. The sequence goes on along the minus strand of CAYUME010000061.1, from coordinate 8,756 downwards.
GCCCACCGGGGCGAGGTCCCCGGCATGAGAAAAGCCAGCTGGTAGCCGGGTCGGAGGTCCGCGGAGGCGCGGACATCGTCGCGCGGTTGAATTATTTCCAAGCGAAGCGGAGCATGAATTGACATGGATCCCGTCGCCGACATGCTGACGCGCATCCGGAACGCGAACATCGCGCGCCTGGCGAAGACCGAGATCCCCCATTCGCGCCTCAAGGAAGGCATCGCGCGCGTCCTCAAGGACGAGGGATACATCAAGGAATACAAGGTGCTGGAGGCGGGGAAGGACCGGAAGGCCCTGCACGTCTATCTCCGCTACGGGGTGGACGGCGACCCCATCGTCACCACCCTCGAACGCGTCAGCCGCCCGGGCCGGCGCGTCTACCGCGGCGTGACGGAGATCGGACGCGTCCTCGACGGGCTCGGGATCGCCGTGCTCTCAACGCCCCAGGGGATCCTCAGCGACCGCGAGTGCAGGAAGAAGCGGATCGGCGGCGAATTGCTCTGCAAGATCTGGTGACAGGAGCCCACATCCCATGTCGCGGCTGGGTCGAAAACCGATCGCGCTGCCGGACGGCGTCAAGGTGACCGTCCAGGGGCAGGACGTGAAGGTCGAGGGGCCGAAGGGCAAGGCCACCCTCCGCCTCGCGCCCCCCATCTCCCTGGCCGTGAACCCCGCCAAGAAGGAGATTGTCGTATCCCGCGCGGACGACCTCCGCCAGACCAAGGCGATGCACGGCACGACGCGGAGCCTCGTCGCCAACATGGTCGCCGGCGTCACGACACCCTACGAGAAGAAGCTGGAGATCGTCGGCGTCGGATACAACGCCAAGATGCAGGGAAAAGACATCGTCCTCTTGCTCGGGTACAGCCACCCGATCCCGGTGGTCGTGCCGGAGGGGTTGACGGTCTCCTGCCCGAGCCCGACCCAGATCGCGGTCAGCGGAACGGACAAGCGCCAGGTCGGCCAGTTCGCCGCCGAGATCCGCGCCATCCGCCCGCCCGAGCCGTACAACCTGAAGGGCATCAAGTACCTTGGGGAGAACGTCCGCCGGAAGGCCGGAAAGACGTTCGTCTCGGGCGCTTAACGCCCAGAACCGGGCGGGCGACCGACGTCCCCGCCCCAGCGAAGCCGGAGGCACGGCGTGTCCATCGACAAGCGAACCAATGCGGCCGTCATGGCAAACCGTCGGCGGCGGCTGTGGGACCAGCGACGGCGCCGGCAGTTGCGCACCCGCACCCGGATTTTCGGAACGCCGGAGCGCCCCCGGTTGTCGGTCTACCGCAGCCTGACCCACTTCTACGCGCAGGTGATCGACGACTCGGTGGGCCGCACGCTGGCCAGCGCATCCACGCAGGACAAGGAGCTCCGCGGCAAGGTCCCGTCGGGCGGCAACATGGCGGCCGCCAAGGCGGTCGGCGCCGCCCTCGCGGCAGTCGCCAAGGCCCGCGGCGTCTCCGCGGTGGTCTTCGACCGGAGGCAGTACCGCTATCACGGACGGGTGAAGGCCTTCGCTGAGGCGGCGCGTGCCGCCGGACTGGCCTTCTGACGTTGCGGGGTCTGGGCACACCGAGGCCCGGGAGAGAAGAACGCGCATGCCCCCCTATGATCGCCCGCGGGACGAGTTCGAAGAGATTGTCGTGAAGGTCCGTCGCTGCGCCAAGGTCGTCAAGGGCGGCAAGCGGTTCAGCTTCTCCGCCCTCGTGGTGGTCGGCAACCGCAAGGGGAAGGTGGGCTGGGGTCACGGGAAGGCCAAGGAGGTCCCCTTCGCCGTCGAGAAGGCGATCAAGGACGCCAAGAAGCGCCTGGTCGAGGTCCCGCTGAAAGAGACCACGATCCCCCACACGATGAACGCCAAGTTCCGCGCCACGGAGGTCCTCCTCCGCCCCGCCGCCAAGGGGACGGGGACCATCGCGGGCGCTTCCGCGCGCGCCGTGCTCGAACTCGCCGGCGTGCGCGACGTGCTCTCGAAAGTTTTCGGGAGCACCAACCCGATCAACGTCGTGAAGGCCACGTATGAGGGCCTCCGGCGGCTGCGGAGCAAGAAGGCCTTCGAGGCGATGCGCGGCGTCCGGGTCGGCCATACGGCCTGAACGGACCGCGGAGGAACCCACCATGAACCTGTCGCAAGCCCGAGCCGTTTCCCTGCCGCGCCCGAAACCGATGCGCGTCGGCCGGGGCGAGGCCACCGGTGTCGGCAAGACGTCCGGCAAGGGGCACAAGGGCGCCAAGTCCCGCGCGGGCTATTCCCGCCGCGCCTACTTCGTCGGCGGACAGATGCCGGTCATCCGCCGCATCCCGAAGCGCGGCTTTTCAAACGCCTGGGGCGCCGATTACGCCACGGTGAACGTGAGCGACCTGAACCGCTTCGCCGACGGCGAGCGGGTGGACGTGGACCGCCTGGTCGCCTCCGGCCTCGTGAGGCGCCTCGGCGACGGCGTGAAGCTGCTGGGCGACGGCACCCTGACCCGGAAGCTGACCGTGCAGGTCCATCGCGTCAGCGCCTCGGCCAAAGCGAAGATCGAGAAGGCGGGGGGGACCGTGGAGGCGCTGGAGAAGGTGACGGCGCGCCCGCCCAAGGCGGCCCCGGTCGCCGCGCCGGAGCCGACCGCGAAGGCCCCGACCCCGAAGAAAGCCGCGCCGGGCAAGCGTGAGGAGAAGGCCTGAACACCATGCTGGAACCGTTTTTCAACATCTTCCGCATCCCCGAGCTGCGCCGGCGCATCTTCGTCACGATGGGCCTGCTCGTCGTCTGGCGGCTGGGCGTCCATATCCCCATCCCCGGCGTGGATGTCGGCAAGATCCAGCGGATCCTGGCAGACCTCACGGAGCAGTCGGGAGCCCTCGTCGGATTCCTGAACGTCTTCTCCGGGGGCGCCATCCAGCAGGCGGGCGTCTTCGCCCTCGGCATCATGCCGTACATCAGCGCGTCGATCATCTTCTCCCTCCTGATCAAGGTCGTCCCTCAGCTCGAGGCCATCTCGAAGGAGGGGCCGGCCGGGTACCGCAAGATCAACCAGTACACCCGCCTGGCAACCGTCCCCCTCTGCATCGTCCAGTCGTTCTACGTGATCGGCCTGCTTAATTCCCGGGAGCTGGACCTGCTGCTGCCGGGCGTCGGCGGCTTCGGCTTCAGCCTGACGACGATCTTCGCACTGACGGCGGGCACGATGTTCGTGATGTGGCTCGGCGAACAGATCACCGAGCACGGACTGGGAAACGGCGCATCCCTCATCATCATGGCCGGAATCATCGATCGCCTGCCCACCACGATCGCGACGCTCCTGATGCGGCACCAGGATGATGTCGGGGGCGAAAAGGTGATCTTCCTCCTGGTGCTCTATGTCGCGGTGGTGATCGGGATCGTCTTCACGACCCAGGCCCAGCGGCGCATCCCGACCCAGCAGCAGAAGCACGTCCGCGGCCGCCGGATTGCCATGATGGGCCGGCACTACCTCCCCTTCCGCCTCAACCAAGCCAACGTGATGCCGGTCATCTTTGCCTCGGCGATCATGGTCCTCCCGATGTTCCTCTTCGGGTGGATCGGTCGCCTCCTCGGCACCGACCTGGCCGGGATGTTCCGCCAGGGCGAGTTCCTCTACCTCGTCGGCTACATCCTCCTGATCATCTTCTTCTCCTACTTCTGGGTCTTTCTGATGTACAAGCCGGACGAGATCGCGAACAACCTGAAGGAGTACGGCAGCTTCATCCCCGGGATCCGGCCCGGACACAAGACGGCCGAGTACCTGGAGTTCATCTTCAACCGCATCACGCTGGTGGGCGCGATCTTCCTCTGCCTGGTCGCCCTCATCCCCGACATCGTCTCCTCGGCGATGGGTCTCGAGCGCTACTTTGCCGCCTTTCTCGGCGGGACCGGCATCCTGATCGTCGTTGGCGTCGGCCTGGACTTGATCCAGAAGATGGAGTCGCACCTTCTGATGCGGCACTACAACGGGTTCCTGGGAGCGGGCGGCGGCCGGATCCGCGGCCGCCTGAACCGGTAGAGGGATATCCCATGCGGCTGGTCTTTCTCGGCCCCCCCGGCGTAGGCAAGGGCACGCAGGCCAAGCGGGTGAGTGCAACCTGGAAGCTGGCCCATGTCTCGACGGGGGACATGCTCCGCGAGTCGATCAAGAAGGGGACCCCCGTGGGGCTCCGGGCGAAGGCCGCCATGGACCGGGGCGAGCTCGTCCCGGACACCGTGGTCATCGACCTCATCAAGGACCGGATGCAGCAGGCCGACGCGCGCCGCGGATGCGTGCTGGACGGTTTCCCGCGAACGGTCGAGCAGGCCCGCGCGCTCGACCTGATGCTGAAGGCCACGGGACTCGCCCTCAACGCCGTCTTCGCCTTCACCTGCTCCCGGGAGAAGATCATCGAGCGGCTGTCGGGCCGAAGAACGTGCCGGAAGTGCGGGGCGAACTTCCACCTGACCTACGTGCCGCCGCGCAGCCCCGGACGCTGCGATGTGTGCGGCGGCGAGCTCTACCAGCGGGACGACGACCGGCCGGAGTCGATTACGCAGCGGCTGGAGGTGTACGAGCACCAGACGGCGCCGCTCATCCAGTACTATCAGCAGCACGGGCTGCTGCTCGAAGTCCCCGCCGAGGGGGACGTCGAGGCGGTGGCAACGGGCCTGAAGAGCCGGCTGGCCGCGCTCACCAGCCGCGATCGAGCGGCCGCGCGGCCTGCGCGTAAGCCGCGGAAGAAGGCGTCCGGGCGACGCCGAGCGTCCCCGAAGCGGACGCCGAAGCGTCGCGCCGCGCGCCCGAAACGGAGACGGTCGCGGTGATCACGTACAAGTCGCCCCGCGAGATCGCGCTGATGCGGGAGGCGGGGCGCGTCGTGGCCGAGGCCTTGCAGGCCCTTCGGGCGATGTGCCGGCCGGGGGTCACGACGGCGGAACTGGATGCCGAGGCGACACGGATCATCGCCGCCCGCGGCGCGACGGCCCTGTTCAAGGGGTACCGAGGCTATCCGGCGAGCGCGTGCATCTCCGTGAACGAGGAGGTCGTGCACGGGATTCCCGGCCCCCGCCGCCTAGCGGAAGGAGACATTGTCAGCGTGGATGTGGGCGTCCGGCTTTCCAGCTACTGCGGGGACGCCGCGGCCACGTTTCCGGTCGGACGCGTGCCGGAGACGCGAATGCGGCTCCTGCGGGTGGGCGAGGAGGCCCTCTGGAAGGGCATCGAGGCGGTCCGACCGAAAGGACGCCTCTCGGAGGTGGCCGCCGCCATCCAGGACCACGTGGAGGCGCACGGGTACAGCGTGGTCCGGAAGTTCGTCGGCCACGGGATCGGCCGGGAGATGCACGAGGAACCGCAGGTTCCCAACTTCCGGTGGGAGTCGTCCGAAAATTACGAGCGCGTCCTGAGGCCCGGCGTCGTCCTCGCCATCGAGCCGATGGTCAACGAGGGGACGCACGAGGTGGATACGCTCCGGGACGGATGGACGGTGGTGACACGGGACCGGAAGGCGTCGGTTCACTTTGAACATACGGTGGCGGTCACGGAGTCCGGACGAGAGGTCCTGACGCAGCTGTGACCCGGACGCGGGACGCGAGGAGACCATGGCGAAGGAAGAGCCGCTGCGCGTCGAGGCCATCGTCAAGGAATCCCTCCCGAACGCCATGTTCCGGGTCGAACTCAAGGGCGGGCATCTCGTCCTCGCCCACGTGTCCGGGAAGATGCGGATGCATTTCATCAAGATCCTGCCCGGGGACAAGGTGATCGTGGAGATGTCGCCGTACGATCTGACGAAGGGCCGTATCGTCTACCGGGAGCGCTAGGGTCCCGCGTTGGGAGAGCGAGCCGTGAAAGTGCGAGCGTCCGTGAAGCGGATCTGCGAGAAATGCCAGATCATCCGGCGCCGGAACTTGGTGCGGGTGATCTGCGAGAATCCGCGACACAAGCAGCGTCAAGGGTGACGGCGCGCGGCCGCCGCGCGCGGCCGCCGCCCTGTGGAGAAGCACCGTATGCCCCGTGTAGCCGGCATCGACATCCCCGCGAACAAGCGGGTCGTCGTGGCCCTGACGTACATCTTCGGCGTCGGGCCGAGCCTCGCCCGCCGGATCTGCCGCGAGACTGGCGTGGCGGAAGGCGTCCGGACGAAGAACCTGAACGAGGACCAGCTCAGCCGGCTGAACTCGTTCATCGACCGGAACTTCCAGGTCGAAGGCGCGCTCCGGCGCCAGATCTCCCAGAACATCCAGCGCCTGAAGGACATCAGCAGCTACCGGGGGTGGCGCCATCGGCGAAGCCTGCCCGTCCGGGGCCAGCGGACGCGCACCAACTCACGCACCCGGAAGGGCCCCCGCAAGACGGTGGCCGGAAAGAAACAGACGGCCAAGCCGGGCGCCTAGGGCCCCCGATCAGGTTGAGAGGAGCGACACATGGCGGACAAGCCGGACGACAAGAAAGAGGCAGGCGCCAAGCCGGGCGAGACGGTCCCGCCGGCCGAGGCGGCCAAGCCGACCCCGGACGCCAAGCCGGCCGAGAAGGGCGACGCGGCCAAGAGCGGGGAGTCCAAGGCAAAGAAGAAGGTGCGACGCCTGGTCCCGAAGGCGGTCGCGCACATCTACGCCAGCTTCAACAACACGATCATCACGCTGACGGACCCCGCGGGCGAGACCCTCTGCTGGGCGTCGGCGGGAACGATCGGGTACAAGGGCTCGCGCAAGAGCACGCCCTTCGCCGCCCAGAAAGCCGCGGAGGCCGCCGCCGAGAAGGCCCAGAAATTCGGCGTGCGCGAGGTCGAGGTCCGCATGAAGGGACCGGGCTCGGGACGCGAGTCCGCCGTCCGGGCCCTGAAGGCCTCCGGACTGGAGGTGAAGGTGATCCAGGACGTGACGCCGCTCCCCCACAACGGCTGCCGTCCCCGCAAGAAGCGCAGGGTGTGATCCGTTTCCGAAGCCCGGTTTCAAAGGATCGTCCGACATGGCCCGCATCATTGGCCCCAAGTGTCGCGTCTGCCGGCGCCTCGGCCTCAAGCTGTTCCTGAAGGGCGTCCGCTGCGAGACGGTGAAGTGCGCGCTGGACCGGCGCGAGAAGCCCCCCGGGCAGCACGGGGACAAGCGCGTGCGCATGACCGAATACGGCCTGCACCTGCGCGAGACGCAGCGCGCCAAGAAGCAGTACGGCCTGCTGGCCCGTCAGTTCAAGCGCTTCTTCGGCGAGGCCGCCCGCGAGCCCGGCAACACGGGCGAGATGATCCTGATGCTCCTCGAGCGGCGTCTGGACAACGTGCTGTACCGGCTGGGGTTCGCCCCGTCGCGCCCCCAGGCCCGCCAGGTCATCACGCACGGACACATCCGGGTGAACGGCCGGAAATGCGTCGCCCCCTCGATGTGGGTCAAGCCGGGCGACGTCATCACCCCCGCCTCGCGGGACCGGAGCCGGAAGCTCGTGACGGAGTCCGTGGCGGCCCGAAAGGGCGCCGACCTCCCGTCCTGGCTCTCCCGCAAGGACGAACCGCTGGAGGGGCGCGTCATCCAGCTCCCGAAGCGGTCCGATATCGGCGTGGCGCTGGACGAACAGCTCATCGTGGAGTTCGCGTCGCGATAGTCCGGGACCGGCCGGGCGCGGGATTCCCGACGCCGGCCGAGCCCGAGGGTGTGAATCTGGAATTGTCCGAAGGAGGACGGCATGCGCGTCCGCTGGAAGGATTTCGAGCTCCCCACCCGCGTCATCGCCCAGGACCGCAGTCTGTCCGGCGAGTACGGGATGTTCGTCGCGGAGCCGTTCGAGCGCGGCTACGGCGTGACCATCGGCAACGGCCTGCGCCGCGTCCTCCTCTCCTCCATCGAGGGGGCGGCGGTCACGCACGTCCGGATCAAGGGGGCGGCGCATGAGTTCGCCTCGCTTCCCGGCATCGTCGAGGACGTGACCGCCATCGTCCTCAACCTCAAACAGCTGGCCGTCCGCCTGGAGGGCGAGGGGTCCCGCCGGCTGAAGCTCGAGGCCCACAAGAAGGGCGAGATCACCGCCGCCACGATCACCCCCGACCCCGCGGTGGAGGTCCTCAACCCGCAGCTCCACATCGCCACCCTGACCGAGGATGTCGACTTCGAGGCGGAGATCGAAGTCCGCCGCGGCCGCGGCTACGTGACCTCCGAGGAGCAGGCCAAGGAGAACCACGAGATCGGCCTGATCCCCGTCGACGCCAGCTTCTCCCCGGTCCAGCGCGTGAAGTACCGCGTGGAGAACACCCGCGTCGGCAAGCTGACCAACTACGACCGCCTGCTGCTCGAGATCTGGACCAACGGGACCGTGACGCCCGAGTCCGCCCTCGTCGAGGCCTCCAAGATCTTCCGCAAGCACCTGAACCCCTTCGTTCTCTACTACGAGCTCGGCAAGGAGCTCCAGATCAACGAGAAGAAGGAGGAGGAGGCGCGCCAGAAGGAGAAGTATCTCGAGCAGCTCCGCGGTAAGCTGTCGATGAGCATCTCGGAGCTCGATCTCTCCGTCCGCGCCACGAACTGCCTGATGTCGGAGAAGATCGAGACCATCCGCGAGCTCGTCCAGCGCCAGGAGTCGGAGCTCCTGAAGATCCGCAACTTCGGAAAGACCTCCCTCAAGGAGGTCAAGAAGAAGCTGGCCGACATCAACCTCGCCATCGGGATGAATATCGACGAGATCTTCGGCAAGGAGGCCGTAGCCGCCGCGCCGTAGCCGCCGCGCGGGAGGACCGCCGGACGCCGGACACCGGATCCCGCCGGCCCGATTGCCGGGCCCGGCCGGACAGACGGAGAACCACGGGAT